>JBAZLE010000144.1:0-5232 GCA_041650455.1 Thermoplasmatota archaeon
GATGTGATCAACGCTGCGGGAAATGATATTTTAGCGAATGATTATGGCGCCCTCGTACACCCGGAGCTGAAAAACACAACCATACAGCACATCAGTTATATCCTTGGCGTCCCGGTTCAAAGAGGAACGATTGCTTCTCTTGGGACGGTAGGGATGGCTGCGGTGGTGACAAACAAAGGCTGCCTGTGTCATCCGAAAGCGACCGACGAAGAACAACAACAACTGAAAAAGGTATTCGATGTCGATGTCATGATTGGGACCGTAAACCATGGGTTCCCCATGATCGGCAGTGGTCTTGTCGCGAATAAACAAGGTGCGCTCATCGGGAATATGACGACCGGTATCGAAATGGGACGTATCGAAGAAGCGTTAGGGTTTTTAGAATAACAATCGTCTGTCATTGTTTTTTTTCAGGAGAAATCTGTACGGACAACAGAAGGGGAAAAAAAAATTCGAAACATTCTTATATTACATGACATATTCGTTTGTTAGGCGGAGAGATGGGATTGCAAGTAAAACAAAAATTTTTTATTTACGGAGTATACACCTCCGCCGCCTCCCCCATATAAATCCGGGAATCACTATCTTTAAAAACACTGATTTGCTTTACGGGTCGATTCTATGAAACTATTGCTTATCCATAGTGATTTTATCGAATATGAGGTCAAAGAGAAAGCGATTCCCCATCCTGAGGAGACTGAGAAAACCAAGGATCGGTTAGATGAGGCTCTCACTGTTTTTATCGCAGTTGAGAAAATCGATGAACAAGCACCCGCGCAAGCGGTCGAAGAAGCAAGCAAAGAGATTGTAAAAACTGCTGAACAGCTCAAGGTAAAAAACATCATGCTCTATCCGTATGCGCATCTCTCCTCGAATCTTGCGAGTGCGAAGGCGGGAAAAGACATTCTCGTACAGCTGGAGGGAGAAGTGAAAAAACAGGACTTCACGGTGAAACGATCCCCGTTCGGGTGGTATAAGGCATTTACTATCTCCTGCAAGGGCCATCCGCTCTCTGAGCTTTCCCGTGAGATTATCCCTGGAAAAGAAAAAAAAGCAGTCGAAAAAGAACGGGAGATTCTCTCTCAATGGTGTATTCTTACGACCCAGGGCGAGCTTATTGATGCGGATAAATTCGACTTCTCCGGTCATGAGGAACTCAAACAACTGTATGAATACGAAAGTAGTGGGACCAGAAGGATCGTCGGGGAACCGCCCCATGTGAAAATGATGCAATCCCAAGAGTTAGTGGATTATGAACCTGCGAGTGACTCGGGGAACTTCCGATGGTATCCCAAGGGACGCATGATTAAAGGTCTTCTCGAACAACATATCAATAACATGGTGCGAGACATCGGTGGAATGCAAGTAGAAACACCTATTATGTATGATCTGGAACACCCTGCCTTAAGTGAATACGTGAAGAAATTTCCTGCCCGTCAATACATTGTTCATTCCGATAAGGATTTCTTTCTTCGGTTCGCAGCCTGCTTTGGGCAGTATATGATAGCTCATGATATGACGATTTCCTATCGGCATCTCCCTCTGCGGTTGTATGAACTGACGCATTATAGTTTTCGTCGGGAACAACACGGGGAGGTCAGTGGCCTGAAGCGACTCAGAGCGTTTACCATGCCTGATCTTCATACCTTCTGTCAAGACCTTCCGCAAGCAACAGAGGAATTCAAACGTCAATTTTCCACATCGATGCGATGGATGGAATCCCTGAACCTGGATTCCGAGGTTGCGTTACGGTTTGTCAAGGAGTTTTATGAGAAAAACAAACCGCTTGCACAAGACCTCGTCAAACTCGCAGGAAAACCGATCCTCGTAGAGCTCTGGAACGAACGATACTTCTACTTTGTCATGAAATTCGAGTTCAATGTGATTGATTCGATGAAGAAGGCAAGTGCGCTTTCAACCGTCCAAATCGATGTGGAAAACGGGAAGCGGTTCGACATCACCTACGCAGACGAGAAAGGGGAAAAACAACATCCCTACATTTTACATACCAGTATCTCAGGCAGTATCGACCGGAACGTCTATGCATTGCTAGAACGAGAAGCGATTAAGATAAACCAAGGGAAAAAACCGATGTTACCGCTCTGGCTTTCGCCAACGCAGGTTCGATTCATACCGGTCGCTGATGAGTTTGTACCGGATTGTGAGAAACTCATTCATGAATTAAACACTCTGTCACCGTTTTATTATATCCGATCTGATATCGATGACCGGGAGGAAAGCGTTGGAAGGAAGATTCGTGACGCAGAAAAAGAATGGGTCCCTTATATCGTGGTGATTGGCGAGAAAGAACGCAAGGAACAAACGGTCTTACCACGTATGCGAACACAAGAGTTAGGACAAGGAGATTCACCGTATACGGTTTCACAATTCCACGCCCTCATCCTTGAACGGATCAAGGAGTTTCCCCAACAAAAATTACCACTTTCGCTCTATTTGTCAAAACGACCGAAATTTAAAGGATAGGAGAGGAATATGGTTTTCCTTCGGGAATGGAATGAAGCATGTTGGAACGAAAGGTAATTCAAACCCTTATCGAATCGTATGATCCGACGAAAATCACTATCGGGGTCCTGGGTGGACATTCAGCTCTTGATGTCTGCCGAGGTGCAAAAAAACATGGGTTTCGTACACTTGCGGTCTGTCAAAAAGGAAGAGAGAAGACCTATACAAAATACTACAAAACCCGTGATGACGGTAGAGGATGCATTGATGAAACGATTGTTCTGGAGAAGTTCAAGGATATTACCAGGCCATCGGTCCAAGAGCAGCTTCGAGAACAGAACACGATTTTTATTCACAACCGATACTTCTGGGTTTATTTCGATTTCACGGATATCGAGGATACGTTTCGAGTTCCGATCTTTGGGACTCGTTCGATGCTGAAGCTTGAGGAACGGAACGTTCCAAAAAACCAGTATTATCTGTTACAAAAAGCAGGAATCCGGTATCCTCAGTTGTTTCAATCACCTCATGATATCGACCGACTCGTGATCGTCAAGGTCAACGAGGCTCTTCGTGGGTATGAACGCGCGTTTTTCTTTGCATCGAGCTTTGCAGATTATACGAAGAAATCGAGCCAGCTTCTGGCAAAAAAAATGATTACTCAGCAATCCTTGGATCAAGCGGTGATTGAAGAGTATGTGATTGGGGCCCAGATTAATTTTAATTATTTTTATTCGGCCTTGAATGACGAACTCGAGATCATGGGGACGGATACTCGGAGGCAAACCAATCTCGATGGTCTGCTTCGCCTTCCAGCTGATGAACAATTAGCGGTGCTCAAATACCTTCGACCGAAAATCATTGAAACCGGGCATATCGCGGCAACGACGAAAGAATCCATCATCGAATCGATCTTTGAGCTGGGGGAAAAGTTCGTTACAACCACAAAAAAAGAATATCCCCCGGGAATCATAGGTCCGTTTGCGTTACAAGGCGCGATTGTTGCGGATAAAGGGAAAGAAGAAATGGTCGTCTTCGACGTGTCGCTACGAATCCCGGGTAGTCCGTTAACGCAGTTCACCCCACATTCAGGTTATTTATATGGCGAGTCTATCAGCTATGGTGAACGTATCGCTCTTGAAATCCAGACAGCGATTCGGTCGAGGCGACTTAAGGAGATTGTGACGTAGTACAATTGATGATACGATCCTCGGTAATTATTTTTTCCACTCGTCTATCATGTTTCCCCGTTGGAATTTTTTCTACGATTTGAAATTCAAACGCGAGACCAAATCGATGAGCATGAAAATTGTTCTGCAAAAATCGATCATAGTATCCTTTTCCATGACCGATTCGATTACCTTCAGAATCAAAAGCGATACCTGGGAGAAGAATTAAATCAAGAGACGTTGGAGCGATTTGTTCGATGCAGTCTTTACGCGGTTCTAAAATATTATATGCACCCACCGAGAGGTCATCCCATTTGCTGAGGGTGGAGCAAATAATCGTTCGTGTCTCTACATCAGATACCGGGACCGCGATGTGTTTTTTCATCCTCAGACTTTCTTGAATCATCTCATGGGTGTTCACTTCATTGTCATAGGACACATAAAAAAGGATGGTTCTTGCTTCTTGAAATTCATGCATGGAGAAAAGATACTCTTTAATTTGTCGGCTTTTTTCCGATACTTCTGATTCATGCATAGCCTCGCGTTTTTTTCGAATCACAGAACGGATTGATTCCTTCATGATATTTCTATATTGACAACCAATTATTTAGATATTCACTTCCTACGAAGGAGAAACGATTGCATTTTTGGGTAATCTAGTGTTTGGCGAATTGATAACAGCGAATCAAATTCTTTTTCTTTCAAAAGTGAGACGATATCCCTGTGTGCGCCTTTGCAGAGTATTTGTGCAGTCGGTTTCATGGTCTGAGCCAGATGTAAAAGAACCCGGTCAATTGGCCAAACGTTTATCGCGATGTAGATGATGTCAAAATCGGAAACCTGATATGATACTCCATCCCCATGTTCGATTGTCACAAGGGAAGAAAGTCCTTTCTTCTTGATACATCTTCGTGCAAGTTTCACAGCAATAGAATTATTATCGATGCCGACCACGAGTGTCTTTTTTTTGGCTGCGATAGCAATCGCTGCAGAGGGAAACGCCCCACAACCTAAATGGAGAACTCTGTTGAAAGAATCAATCTGTAACAGTTGTATTTCTGAGTTGATAATCGGTTCCCTCCATCGGGTGAGAAGCGAATCAAACAGAGGCATTCGAACAGCTAATATCTCTAATAACGTAAAGATTGAACAAGACAGAAATCGTCTTCCATTTGCGATAAAACCAAATACGCTCTTCTGTTTGAAATGAGTCATTTTTCTCCTCTGATTGGTCTCTTATTGATATGGGATTTTTCTATTAAAATACCAGGGGTCTTCTCTAACGGGGCTACCTCTACCAAACGAATTCCTCGTTTTTCCCTGTTCGTCCTTATTAAATTATCCCTTTTTTTCAAAGATATGGGTAATGGTTACAGCAATTTATTATTTTGAAAGAGCAAAATTTATATAGGATAGTATGGTAATACTGTAATGGGGTATAATATGAAGAAGTTCATACCAATTGTCTTAGTAGGTATTTTAGTCCTCAGTGGACTAGGGGCAGCTGCGTTCAGTACGAACGTCTCTTTGGAACCAGTAGCGGTGAAGGGTTCTGAATCGTTGTCGGTTCGGTTTTTATCGCAACCTATGTTATCGGAGA
>JBAZLE010000145.1:0-5119 GCA_041650455.1 Thermoplasmatota archaeon
GCGGAAAAGTCAAAATGGTCTATATCCATAATTATGACATCGCCATTGGAAAACTCATGACCGCAGGGGTAGATCTGTGGTTGAACACCCCAAGACGACCTAAGGAAGCCTCAGGGACTTCAGGGATGAAGGCAGCACATAACGGAATCCCCCAGTTAAGCACTCTGGACGGCTGGTGGATCGAAGGGCGCGTCGAAAACATCACCGGGTGGGCCATCGGTACGAGAAAATCAAATGAGCGGGACTCTGATGACGAGACCGATCAAGCGGATCTGTACAATAAACTAGAGACCTGGATAATCCCGAAATTCTATAACGATCGCGATAACTGGATTCGAACCATGAGAAGTTGCATCGCAATTAATGCATCATTCTTCAACACAAATCGAATGATCGAACAATATGTGCTAAACGCCTATTTCATGTAACAAAAGAGACTCGTATCGGGGTGTCATATTCTCAATATCTTCCACCCAGGTTCGAAGAACTTCTGCGACGCTCCATGCTTGCGTAATACAGCCCTGTGGTGCGAAGGGTGGGTCTCCATCGAAGATTTCGTGAAGAGAGCCATCCCAGGATTCTCCATAGACATCCAACATCGGTTGTAAGAACGTATGAAATGCGTACCGCCTCTGCGTCGCATCATGGTCATGGACTTTTATATATGCCTTGATGAACGGCCCAAGTAACCACGGCCACACAGTTCCATTATGATACGCATAATCCCGATGATGATTTCCAAGATAGGTCCCTTTATACCGTGAATCCTGAGGAGATAGTGATCGCAAGCCAAAGATGGTCACCAATGATTTCTGTACCTCGTCGACTATCCATCTCTGCATTTGTTTTTCAATCATCGGAAAATCAAGTGAAACAAGGAATATCTGATTCGGTCGCATGGAAAGATCCTGGGTGTCAATCACATCGTACGGATGAATATACTGCTGTCGGAAACTCTTTTTGACGTTCTCAGCTAACTCACTATACTGATTTTCTTTGTCTAAGAAAGTGGCAAGGGTGCTCATAATACGCAACGCATTATACCATAATGCTTGGATCTCCACTGCCTTCTTTGATCGTGGAGTGATGTACGAATTGCCTATTTTGACATCCATCCAGGTGAGTCCTTCGCCATGGCTAATCAGAAAATCATTATCCATGTGAATGCCAAAATCCGTTCCATTCTTATAACGGTCAATAATGGATTGCAGAGTAGGCCAGAGTGCCTCTACGCACTGCAAATCGTTTGTATATTTCAGGTATTGATACATACGATCTACATACCAGAGTGATGCGTCAACGGTGTTATACATCGGCTGAGAATCACGCTCTGCGAACACATTCGGAATCAATCCCTTCCGGCAGTATTTCCCATAATTTTCAAGAATCTGTTTGGCATCATCAAAGCGTTTCGTCACCAAGGTTATCCCCGGGAGCGCGATGAGGGTATCGCGGCCCCAGTCGCTAAACCAATGGTATCCGGCAACAATCGATTTCCCAGATCCTTTCTGCACAACAAAGTTATCCGCTGATAACACCAGTTTATCGCATGCGTGAGGGAGCATTGCCTGGGTCAATAATCGTTCTTTCCTCTGCGTCTCCCGATCGTAGATCTGAGACGGATCATCCCATGGTTCATTTTCTATGGTAAACATGAGATAATATTCAGCAGATTGTTTGAGTGGGACCTGAAATTCTCCGATATGAAAATTATGATCTCTCCAAGAATCGTATCGTTCTTTGTCCTTTTTATAGAAAAATTCTTCCCAAAATCCATCAGGAAGATAGCAAGAGTTTTTCAAGAGAATTTTGAGTGTCTGTTGACAGTTCTCAAGGTTGACACTCACTCCTTGTTCTATCACGTTCTGAGAAAATGAAGCAGACCCTGGAGAGGTCATATCGTAGAAATGTCGAGAATTGATAATAGGTATATGCGATAGCACCAGTGGTTTATTTGTGGTAATCGTGTACTTAATAATGGAAGTATTTTTTCCATATTCCATGAAAAACGTTTTTTTCAGATACACCCCATCAAACTGATAGAGTAGTGAAGGAAAAGAATCGAACTGGAATCTGCATTTCTGGTCCTTTAAAGAAATGACTTGTTCTTTGCTCTGTATACGATCGATGACATTGGAGACAAACATCCATCGTTTGGTCGGTGGTTCTAGACTTGCAACCAGCAATCCATGGAACTTGCTGGTGGTCTCCCCAGAATGAGTTAAGGATGCGTAGCTTCCTAATCCGTTGGTCACAATCCATTCTCTCATAAACAGCTCCTGACCAAACTGTGTATACGCTATCGTTGAAAAAACTTATCGCAAAAATTCTTTGTAAATGGCAAGCGTCCGCTTTGTGACCGCGTCCCAACTGAATTCTTCGATTACGCGTTGCCGCCCGTTCGTTCCCCATTGCACTCCTTTCTCTGGTGATTGGAGGACCTGGAGGAGTCCCCAGGCGATATCCTTTGGTTCGAAAGGGTTGATATGAATACCGCATTGCTTATCCCCTGAGGGAATCACCTGCTCTCGCATCCCATTGGTTCCGCGTGCTCCGACCACCGTTGGCTTTGCCATGGAGAGAGCCTCTGTACAGACAATGCCAAAGGGTTCATACAGGGAGGGAAGAACGACAACATCAGCAGCTGCATAGTGACGGATTCTTTCTTCTTCGCTTACGAACTCTGTTCTCATGATGACTCTATCACGGATACCTAATCCATCAGCAATGGAACGAATCTCCTGTTCCATATCACCAATACCGAGGATGAGCAACTTCGTATTCGGGAAATCTTTCAGTACCAAGGGCAAAGCACGAACCAGCTTATCGATTCCTTTCACAGTCACCAGACGACCAATGAAAAACAATAAGGTTTCGTTTTCTTGCACACTATAACTGCGTCGTAAAGCGAGTCGATCGTCGTTTGACACTCGTGCTGGATCGTATTTTGCAGGATCGACACCATTCCAACAACACCGAATTTTTTCTGGGGGGAAACCAAGTTTCAGAAGTTCGTCTGCCATCGCGTTAGAGACAGTGATTACACAATCCGCGATTTGACCTCCTTCATATTCGATATCTTTTATCGTATGAGATCCTCGTCCGACGGACCTGCCAACCTCCGTGGAATGCACGTGGAAAATTAAGGGGAGGTTGAGTTCCTTTTTTGCAATCATCCCCGCCATGATGCCGAGCCAGTCGTGGGAATCGACGATATCAAATGTTCGACCATTCTTCCGAACAAGCACATTGACCAGTTTTGAAGCAGACATAATATTATAACTTAACACATCAGCAAAAAATGTAAAATATGGTCCCCATGAACGAAGTTCATGATCCGCGCAGAGGTAAAAGGGTTTACTCATATCAAGCATTTTTGGTCGATAGACATCGACTGCGTTAATCTGATCAGAGGTAGGTAATGCATTCCCCTGATTCAGGGTAAAAACGGTCACATCGTGATCGAGCTCCACCTGCTTTTTTGTAATCTCCGTGGCAAATGTCCCCAGTCCACCGTGAATAACTGGTGGATACTCCCAAGAAAAATGCACAATCTTCATGGAATGTCCCGTCTCCTCACCGGTGTTCCGCTTTTTCCTTTAGGTCCTGTAGGATGTTCATGTAGTTTATAAACCCATCATAGGGGATATCATACGGACTGAAGTACGCATGGACATTCCCATCTTCAAACCCTTTCGTTGAGATGTAGTACAGATGGTCTGATGTCTGCAGCAGCCTCCAGATGTAGAGAAGGTCTCGGTCTCCTTTCCGTTTCAATTTCCGTCCGATGTCTTTAAGTTCGTTGAAGCAGGCAATCTGCATGTTGTTCCCTAGCCAGGTGGAGACATTTCTGTCCTCATCAGCCCAGGAGATCGCCCAGGGGGCGTCGATATCACCGACCGCATTGTACCGTTCGACCGCCTCGCTGACGGTGGCAAAGTCTAGGGAATCGTGTTTCAGTACCTCACCAGGGAGGTGTTTCAGGAACTCAAAAATCCCTGTTTCTATCCATTGATGCTCCCCGAACGTCTCATAATCCATGAACAGATTAATGACGTCCCCAAACGAATTGGACATCCAGTTCGCATATTTATCTGCGGTCAGGGGAAAGCCGGGCCAGTTCCGAGCGGAGAACCGGAATCCAACATCATCGCTGAGCTTGTAGTTGCGCAGGAGGACCTTGATGTTCGCATTGACGGGTTTGTAGACAAAGTTCGGCGAACGCCATCCAAGGATTTTCTCCGCTCCCTCGGTAATAATCCCTTTATATCCAAGGTCAGCGATTTTTCGAGCGATACGATTATCATAGATCGCCTCCGTGTTCCGGAACACCTTTGGCTTGTAGTTGAAAATCCGGCGGATCATCTGCCGATGCATCTTGACTTGGTCCTCAAACTCATCTAGTTCATCATAGAGCCCAGAGAGGGAATGAAAATAGGTCTCCTCAATGAGGTCCACAGCCCCTGTTTTGAATAGTTCCTTAAAGCTATCAATGAGTTCAGGGATGTAATTCTCACAATATTCAATAAACGTCCCCGTCAGGCTATACGAGATTCGGAATTTCCCGTCGTACTTCCGAATCAATTCGAGTAACAAATTATTGGTTGGAAGATAACACTTGTTCGCGACTTTTTCAAAAATCTTTTGATTCAGACGTTCATTAAAATATGTGGCATGTGCGTCTTTTGTATTTCCGATATTGAACACAGAAAAATGGTTCAACCTAAAAGGTTGGTGCACCTCGAAGTAGAAACATATCGATGGCATATTAGACTAAGCCCCTGTAGACCTGAAGCGTTCGTTCTGCGACGCGGTCCCAGGTGAATAATTGTATCTCCCTTTTTGAACTTTGCGTCATCGTATCACGCAAGGGTTCATAACGGAGCAGAGCGATAATCTTGTTAGCCATCTCATCCGTGTCCCAGAAATCAACCTTGAAACAGTTCTTTAACACCTCAGAGACACCCGCACTTTTTGACACAATCGTTGGGGTCCCTGCAGAAATCGCTTCAAGGGCAGTAATCCCAAACGGTTCGCTGACCGACGGCATGACATAAATACTTGAGATTTTATAGATATGTTTAACTTCCTCTTCCGTAAGTTTCCCTGTAAAAATAAT
>JBAZLE010000146.1:0-5010 GCA_041650455.1 Thermoplasmatota archaeon
TCTCCGTAGACCACGGAGCTGGAGGAAAAAACGATTTTTTTGATGTCGTGCTGTCGCATCGCCTCAAGGACGTTGTAGGTCGCAATGATGCCTTGGTGGAGGTCCAGGTCTGTTTGTGTTTCCCCAAGTCGGACGTGGGGGTTGGCTGCGAGGTGGAAGACCACGTCATGGCCTTTGAGTTTTTTTTTCAGGGTGGGGAGGTCGAGGAGGTCCGCCTGGAGGAATGCGAACCGTTTGTTGTTGAAATGATGGTGGATGAAGGTTGTGTCCCCGGAGCTGAGGTTGTCGTACACGGTGACGGTGTGATTGTTGTTGAGAAGGGTGTCGACGAGGTGGCTTCCGATGAATCCGGCTCCGCCGGTGATGAATGCTTTCATGGGGGTGGAAACCGTGTTGTTGTTTATTTTTCCTTCGATGCAATGACCTCAAGAAACGATGATACCATGGTGTGGACCGGAAAACAAAGAATAAAGGACCGAGCGCGTGGTTTCTCTTGAGACTTTTTCGGGTCTTCTTTAATGATTTCTGGGAAGGGATGGCAAAAAATGAATCGGGGGAAGCTGATGCTGGGGTGTTATCCTTTTTTGATGTTGACTGCTTTTGGTCCTCGTTCGCTGTCTTCTATTTCATATTCGACTTTATCGCCTTCGTTCAGGCGCAGGTCAGCGGGGACGGAGGTGCGGTGAAGAAAGATGTCTTTTCCGTCTTCGCCTACGATAAATCCATAGCCTTTTCGTGCGTTATACCATTTTATTGTTCCTTTCATGGGTGGTACTCCTCCTTATGTATTTCGGAGTTTTTTTACAAAAGAGTTAAAACAAACTATTTCAAAGACCTGCTTTGAAACCTTCGTTCTTCGTCCTTTGCGCGTCTTGAAATTCTTTTCATCTTTTAAATAGGTTTCTGTTGGAGAGAACTCCAAGGTTGTATTGCAGGACGACCCCGCGAAGAGGACGGTGGTGCGGTCCTGAGGCATTTTATCCATTAAAAAGTAATAAATATACTTGTTGTATTTGCTTTTTCGGGGAAGGCTCAGGTTGAGTGGAAAACATCATCTGGAAACAGGGAAGGCTGTTGCAGCGATTCTGTTGTGTCTGAGTGGTGCGTTCATCCCTTGTCTTTCGAGTGGTATCGTTCAAGCATCATCGGAGAAGGGGACGGTGGAGGTGACGACACGACTCTGCGGTCTGCCAGGTTCCTCAGCCTCGACGGTGTCCCTGTCCAAACAAGAGGCGGAGAACCTCACAGGGTATCTTGATATGGTGCTGGAGCGGTGGAATGCAACCCGATCAGAGGAAGAAGCGTTGCTGCTAGTCCATGAGGCAGCTGCGGTATTGAAGACGTACGGGGTGCTACCGCAGGGGATGAACGTCGGTCAGGTGCAGTCGGTACTACGTAGAGCGTATCACCAGGCGAAGACGTTCTCTGCGGTTCAGAGTCCTCTGTTCAACAGGTGGGAAAACCATCGACAGATGCTGGAAAAGGCCACGACGGTGAACGCGTTGTGTGCGTTGGGTGCGGTGGCGACGAAGATCCCTGAGTATCCAAACCCGGTCATCATCCCTTTTGGGATCTTGCTGATGCTTGGGTTGTTTCCTGCTTTGATTGTCTCGCTCTTTGGACAAGAGGAGTTGGCGAACCAATTGGCGGAGCTGGGGTTGTCTCTGTGGATGGCGAATCCGTTGCGCTGGTTTAACTATGTGGTGTTCGAAGGCTACCTGGTCACGTTTTGGTCTGTTGGTCTGATGGGGGTCGTGTCTGAGACGTTGGATACCAGTGGTGTCTTCTCAGGATATACAGGCCTGATGGTAACCTCCCCAGAGGACAGGACGTACTTTTTCGGGTTTGCATTTCGAATCTATCGTCAGAGTTAATGTCCTTTTCGTATGGTTTTCTACAGGCTTAGATAAAAAAATATTTATATATGCTATGCATTAGCATTGCATAAGGAGGAAGAAATGATGAAGCACCGAGGTGTGTGCAACCTGGTGTGTCTGCCCGTGATACGTGGAGGGATTCTCCCGTTATCCGAGAGTTGTCGAGCGGAGAAAATGGAGGGGGAGCGACCGTGAACACTCGATACAGCCTGGCAGGACTGATCGCTGTCCTGTTCTGTTTGTTCCTGCTGACTGCGATGCCTGTGGTACAGGCGACAACCGATCATTTCTCAGATAGCATGGTCATCATCATGGGACGATGTGAGACCGTGTCTTCTCCCGCGCTGTGGTTGTTTGGGGTGAAGATTCTGCTCAACAGGCATGTCTATATCCAAGCAAGCGGCGGGGAGGACGAACAGGTGACTGCGCTGGTCTTCCCGTCGAAGATCGGGTTCTATTTCGGTCAAGATGACATGATCATCCAGTTGGATGGAGCCACTGGAGTGTTTTTCCGAGGAGAGCGGTCCTGGTTGTTTCCGAGTTCACCCCAGCGGATCGTCGCGGTCTGCAAGGCACGTGATATCTCCGTGACGTATCTTTGAGACAGACCCTAGGTAATATGACGAGCCCAGAAAAAACCAGTGTCGAATCACTCGGGGAGAGGGAATGGTGAAACACACCCGTGTTCCCTTTTGTGTTTGGTTAGATGAGGTGCTGTTCTTTGTACCATTCTATGGTTTTCTTCATGCCGTGCGGATAATCGTACTGTGGTGAAAACCCAAGAATCTTTTTTGCCTTCGCATTGCTGTAGGCTCGGTTTGTCCGCATGGTGTCAACCAGCGAGGTGTGCATGACAAAGTCATCGATTCCTTTTCTGGTATTGTTCCATTGGACAACCGCAAGGTATGCCTTCGCAAGGCTCATCGGGATGGAACCTGAAGGTGGGGGGACGTCGACGAAATCTGCTATGATGGTGAACATGTCTTTGTAGGTGATAGACGCATCGCTCGCAAGGATAAAGGTCTGGCCAATGGCTCGTGTTGGTTTTTCTATTGTTTTTTGGATCCCTTGGCAGACGTCATCGACGTAGGTGAAGTGGATGAGGCGGTCTCCTTTTCCTGGTAACCATCGTAATTTTTTATTCGCCACTGCACGGACGGTGGACAGGGTGACATACCGGTCACCTGGTCCGTAGATGCCGGTAGGCCGCAGGATGGTCAAGGGAAGAGGTGTTGTGCGTTGTTTTTCGTTCAACCAGAGCTCTGCGAGTTGTTTGGTTTTCCCGTAGTCATAGGTGGGGTGACAGGGGCTTGTTTCATCCCCGGGAACTGTAACAACCGGGCCTATCGCTTCTGTGGAACTGCCGTAGATGAAATGCTGTACGCCATGGTCGAGTGCATCGTCTGCGATGATCTGCGTCGCTTTCACGTTATGGTGATATAACCGGTCGAACGGGTCATGGAACCGCATTAATCCTGCGAGATGGACGACGACATCGACGTTGCGGGTAATGTCTTTTAATGATTCGGGCTTGAGCAAATCTGCTTGTCTTATCTCGATTCCTTGTTTTTCAAATCTACTGGCTTTTTCTTTGTCCCTGTATGTTCCGATCAGCTCGTACTGCTGTTTGCTGGATAAGTGTTCTGCGAGGCGCGCTCCGAGGAAACCGGTGATCCCGGTGATCAGTACTCTCATAGGATTGTCCCTGCTTTTCGGGTTTGTAATCGATTTGTTGATTTTATATGGTTTGGAAAGATGCAAGATTTGTCTATTGAACCAGCTCCATCATTAACAATCGTTAAGGTTATATAGGGGATGGGGAGTTAATACTCACTGACATGTATCAGTGTTGATTGAGGGTTCTGTGATGAGCAGGAATCGTATCTGGAAAATAGGGGTGACATCAGTTTTGATCCTCATTCTGACAAGTCTCCCTTTGAGATCATTCGTTGCAGATAGGACAGCTTCGATTACTCATTTCGATCTTGAACACCAATTTTTGAATCGCTCAAACGGGAATGATTGGTGGCCGATGTTCCACCATGATGAAAAACATCGTGGTGTTTCTACGACAACGGTACCGGATGACGCAGAATTGCTGTGGTCCTATCAGACGGGTTTTATCATCTCTTCTTCGCCTGCTGTCTCGCATGGACGAATCTATGTCGGTTCTTGGGATCGGAATATCTACTGCTTAACAATGGATTCTGGAACGCTCTTATGGAATTATTCAACAATGAGTGAGATTACGTCGTCCCCCGCGGTGGTAAACGGGAAGGTGTATGTGGGTTCCCAGGATACCTATCTTTATTGTCTGGATGGGATCAATGGTTCATTCCTCTGGAAGTTCAAAACAGGGTTTATTATCGATACTTCTCCGACTGTGGTCGACGATTGGGTTTTTTTTGGATCGAGCGACGGCTCGTTGTACTGTCTGAGCACCCAGGATGGAACTCTGATTTGGGAGTACGAGACGAACAGTGCGTTTGTCTCATCTCCAGCAGTCTTTAATGAGAAAGTCTACGTAGGTATGGTGAATGGAGATATCATCTGTCTGAACAAAAATACCGGGGGTCTCCTCTGGACGTTTACGATAACGTCTGGTATTTATTCATCCCCAGCCATCGATGAGGGAAACATCTACTTTGGCGGCAATGATTATTATGTGTATTGTTTGGATGCGAATAACGGGAGTTTTCTCTGGAATTATAACGCACAAAGTGAGGTGCATTCTTCACCGGCGATTGCGTACGGTCTTCTGTATATTGGGACGAGTGATGGTAGGATGCTGTGCCTTGATAAGGAAACCGGGGAGTTCGTCTGGAGTTATGTCATCAATGGGAGTGTCGAGTCATCACCTGGTGTTGCTGATGGGAAGGTATATTTTGTGACGGACCCCTGTTGTGGATTTACCAGTTATGTATTTTGTTTGAACGCATATACAGGAGCGCTGGTTTGGAGTTATAACCTCAATACACAACATCAAACGAAATCATCGCCGGCTCTCGCGGCAGGCAAGGTGTTCGTCGGCTCTGGGGATGGAACCGTATACGCCTTTGGTGAAATCCAGTATCTTGCTGATGCGAACGGTCCGTACTATAGTTTTGCCAATATCTCTGTGCAGTTCACCGGC
>JBAZLE010000147.1:0-4967 GCA_041650455.1 Thermoplasmatota archaeon
CCAGCGGAGACACCGCAGAAGTCCTCGCAGTCGGATGCTACACACCAACCATAACCACCCTACTTTCTGAAACAACCATCACCCTCGGAGACTCCCTCACCGACACCGTCACCTTCACAGGACTCACCGGATACACACCCACAGAACCCATCACCTTCCAACACAAAGCACCCGGAGAAACAACATGGACAACATATGATTCACAAGAACTCACCCCAGCAGGATCTGGAATATGGACCGCCACCTCAATAGCATTCACACCCAATGAAGTCGGCACCTGGTACTTCCGCGCCACCTACCCAGGAGACGACAACTACTGCCCCAACGCCAGCGGAGACACCGCAGAAGTCCTCGCAGTCGGATGCTACACACCATCGATAACCACCTTACTCTCAGACGACTCAATCGCTTATGAAGAATCAGTCACAGATACAGTAACCTTCCTAGGTCTTGAAGGATACACACCGACAAACACGATTATCTTCCAACACAAGGCTCCAGGGGAATCGACATGGACGACATTCGACTCACAAACATTAATCGCTGATGGACCAGGGATATGGACTGCCACGTCAATATCATTTACTCCAGATGAGGTTGGCACGTGGTACTTCCGTGCGTTTTACTATGGTGATGAGAATTACTCCTCGAACCACAGCGCAGATGAGTCGGAACCCTTGACCGTGAGTGCACAACCGGCTATCCATATCGATAAGACAGCGGATAAATTAATCATCTATCCTGGTGAGGATATCACGTATTACTTCTGGGTAAATAACACCGGCAACGTCCGATTACAACTCACTTCTCTTGAAGATGATGTACTTGGCGACATCCTTACACATCCTGAAGTGCAACTCACAGGAGACAATGACAATGACGGCTGGATTGATACCACGGAACATTGGATATATTCACTCACCCAGCACTGGAATCAGACAACAACCATGTTCACTCTCAGCTTACCAACCATCCCCGTGATAATCAACGTCGTCAACGGGACAGTTAGTTACTACGATCTCGCACTCTCTGGAGTACCAGACGGATATGATGTGACAAACGGACATTACGTCTCCTGGTGTATCCAAAGGGATACAATCATGCCACGCAATATAAACCATAATGTCACCTTATATTCATCATACGACCCGAACTTACCAGACAGTGTCAAAGACTATGAATGGCATCAAATAAACTACATCCTGAACCATAAAAACGGATATGACAAAACCGCGATTCAAGAAGCAATATGGTATCTCACAGATCAGAAATCAACCACAAATCCTAATGCCCTCGCCCTCCTACAAGAAGCAAGCGAGTTTGGTACAGATTTCGAACCACACGTAGGCCAAATCATCGCAGTCATCGCCATCGGAAGTCCACTGATTCAGAGAGTAATATTTGAAGTGACACTCCCGGATTATCCAATCACAAACAATGTTCGCATAGAAGCAGTGGATCCATTTGGAACACCGGTATCCAGCAATGATTCATTGACCGTCATGGTCAAAGGAGAATGATATTCGTAAGACTCAGGGAATATTAATCAAGAAAAATCTTTGAAAAATACTCATCCTTCTCTCTTTTTTTTATTTTTATCTTTTCCAAACATTTAAATGAATTAATTCTTGTTGAATTGATTCTAAAGGCGATGAGACATCAGCATTTTTGTGTCTTTAGGAGAAAACAAAATTTTTCACCGGTAAAATAGGCTGTCAAATCTCCCCCAGTGTACATTTATTTACCAAGCATATGTAAAATGTTAAAGCAGTAGAAAATTATAAATATTATAATCATTATAGTAATTATTGATATTATGACAAATACAACAATTTCAATTACCCCGGAAACAAAACAGGCTTTACAACAGCTCGGGACAAAAGGTGAAACATACGATACTATCATAAAAAAATTATTACGAAAATTTGCATGGAAAAAGCTCGATGACGAATGGAATAAGATCCTTGCTTCGGATGAATTTATTCCACTTGATGAGCTGTGACGAAAATGCCATATATTGTTCTTGTTTCTCGGACATTTCAGCATAAATATCAACAGCTGCCAAACGCTTTGCGAAATCAAATAAAAAGGTCGTTAGTTAAACTTAAAGAGAATCCATTCACCTCCCGATCTAAGTGTGATATTAAATTACTGAAAGATACACATCCGAAAAAATATCGTTTACGAGTTGGTGATTATCGAATTATTTACATCAGTATAAAACAAGAAGTAAGGGTAATTGATTTACTAAAAAGAGAAATTGGATATGGAAGGATAGAATAAAATTTTCTTTACAAAATCCTTTTTGTTTTTAAATAGTCATATTGAATAGCCCATTCCTGTTTTTACCGGTAAAATAGGCTGTCAAATCTCCACCCAGCGTACTTTTACCAGGTTTTTTTCAAAAAAGTTGCATTTTTCCAATATTAAATATTATTCGATATTCTTACTTTCTCTCAAAAAGTAATCTAATGTTTTGCTAAAGCACGCAAAGTTTTTTTGTGACCCTGTGCGATTTTAACGATTTCCCGAAACTCTTCCTCAGCAATCTTTTTTCTTATTTCTTCTGAGATGTTATCTTTTAAATACTTTGATTTTGCCATGTTTAATCCACTCTTTAATTTCCTTATGACTATAAAAATTTTCTCGTATACCAATCATTATCTTCACATTGCTTTCTCTATCAGGAATTCTAAATCGTTCTCCATTCGTAATGACAAATTTTTTTGTAGTAAGAAAAGCAGTTCTTTTATTTCCACTTTCAAAAGCATGTAAACGTGTTAATTCAAAAAGCATTCGTGCCGCTTTATCGTATATATCACCAGTATCTATTTTTGTTATCTCTATCGCTTTTTGTATATATGAAACACTAATTGTTTTTGCTTGATCATGTTTGCTTCTTCGAAACAGTTCTATAGCAATAATATTGTTATATTGAATTTCTTCAACAGTGGGATAGATAATTTCAACCATTCAATAAATGAAAGAACAAGAAGGCTATAATATTTGTGTCCATATCACAGGTTTTTACCAGACAAAATAGCTTTTTTTTACCGGTAAAATAGGCTGTCAAATCTCCTCCCCAGCACGAATCATTACGTTAGCACGTTCATTAAAATGGGAGAAAATCGGACAATTTTTAATACCCAGAGGGTTCATATCTCTTCCTTCTGCAGGAAAAACGCACGGTATCCATCCTCTCATTCTTTTTTTCACTCTGTGTACTATCCAAAAAAAAAATTTTTACTCACTGAGAGGAAAGTTATAAATAGACAAGCAACATCTGTAATGGACTTGGGGATAAAAAAGATGAACAAAAAAATAATTGGATATGGGGTAATTCTGCTAATGATCACCGCAGCGACATTGCCTGCATTAGGAAGTATCGCACCAACGGAACCGACCATGCCGAAACACAACAGTTACCTAGGCAGTCTGTTATTTCGGTTCTTTGAACGCTTTCCAAACGCGTTTCCACTCTTGAAGTATTTTCTGATCATGAATGGGTTTTTGGATGCCTTTGTCACCGAAGGAACAGGATCGCTGGTTCTGAAGTTGACCGACGCGCCCCCTGAACTGAATATCACGGAAGCATTAGTCACCATCTCCCAGGTGACGGTTCATTACGCAGGGACAAACGACACCAACGGCTCATGGATCACCATCGTGAATGAATCACAGACCTTTGACCTGATCCAGTTACAAAACGCAACAGATGTTCTGGGCGGAGAAACCTTAGCAGCAGGATGGTACACCCAGATCAGATTGTTCGTCGCAAGCGCTCTGGTCACCATTGACGGCATACAACATGATCTAAAAATCCCTTCAAAGAACATAAAACTCATCACACCGTTCTTGGTGCAGGATAATCAGACGCTCACCTTGACCTTGGACTTCGATGTGCAGAAATCAGTGCACCAAACAGGAAGCGACACCTACATTATGAGACCAACCATCAAGGTCATCCAAGAAGGAGGACCAAGCGAATTCGAAGCAGACGCAGGCGGAGACTACGAAGCAGAAGTCAATGAAACCATCCAGTTCACAGGAACCGCCTGGGGCGGAGTCGAACCTTACAGCTGGTACTGGGACTTCGGGGATGGAGCGACAGCCACCGTCCAGAATCCAACACACGCGTACACCCAAGAAGGGAAATATGAGGTGGTTCTCACCGTGACCGATGCGACAAACCAGACGGCGACCGATGATACCGAAGCTGAAATCGGTGACGACTAAACGGCAGGAAAACAAAACCTCTCTCCTTTTTTTATTTTTTTATTTTCTCATTTGATTTCGCAGACAACAACCATTACGTCTCCGGAAACCGTGTCACTGCGTGACCGACAAATTCTATAAAGCGAGTACTGTTTATGACATTGTTAGTGAGGGGGTGAAAAAACGACTACTTTTGGACAACGTGTTAAACAGGCATGGAAAAATATCAATGAGATACAACCGAAGGACACTGAGATAAAGAAAAAAAAATGAGAGAGAAGGAACCCACTCGTTTCCTATTCAGAAGATGATTTTCCTCATCGTCTGCGTCGCCTTCTGCTTACGAAGATTCATGATCAACTCTCTCTTTACCCCAGAATTGAGAACGGGAACCTAACACGATGTCGTCGCAGTGGACACCAAGAGAGGTCTGAATCTGATTACTCCCGCCATTTCGACCGTTTCGCACTCAGGACAAACAAAAAGACGGTCAGACCGATGAGTACTATCCAGCTGAAAACGATCATGGGGACCGGAAGTTCGAGGTACCCACCAAAGCTTTGGGAGAGCTGCGCAGCATAGGTGGTCGGCGAGAGATACGCGATGTACCGGTACGGCACCGGGATATAGGTAATAGGGTAGTAGATGGGAGGGATGGTTGCAAAGAGCGTGGAGAGCAACCGAGAGAAGGAGAAACTTTGGACGATATCTGAGGAGAACGTGGAAAACAAAAAACCAATCACAATCGACAT
>JBAZLE010000148.1:0-4831 GCA_041650455.1 Thermoplasmatota archaeon
TGGAGTGTACCTCAATTACGCCTATGAATCTTCCTGGAATATTGTCCGGAACAACAACATTGTTCATAATGTGAGGGGGATCTATGCGCACTGGGCAGATAACGGGGAAATCGCTGGGAATACGATTGCGATGAATGACGACTGCGGCATTGAGATGCAGCATTGTAAAACATGCAGTATCACAGGGAATATTCTGAACGATAATGGCTATGGTATCTATCTTCGTGGCGCTTCAAACCAGAATATCATCAAGGGAAAGAATAGGATTCAAGACAATGCGGTCGGGGTGAAAATCTCAGAGTCACATGGAAACATCATCAGCAAAAACGATTTTCTCGGAAACCTCCAGCATGCGTATTTCTACAATTCGTTTTTCACTACCTGGAAACGGAATTATTGGGATGACCGGGTGTTGCTCTTCCCAGAGGTTATCCATGGGTCCATTGGGAAACGGGAGTTTCCTTGGGTGAATTTCGACTGGTTTCCAATGAGACGGCCACTGAGCAGGTAACTGATGCACATAATTCTAAAATACCGGATGTTGTTCTCCTATTGTAGAAAGACAGTAGGCGGACCATGGTGGACATCGATCTGAAGGACAGAAAAATCCTGTACGAACTTGATTTAGACTGTCGGCAATCAAACACCCAGATTGGGAAAAAAGTTGGATTGAAAAAGGACGTCGTCTCCTACCGAATTAAACGGATGCAGGATGACGGAATTATTAAGAATTTTTGGACAGCGATTAACACATTTAAATTAGGATATAATGTATTCAGAATTTATATCAATTTTCAATATGTGAGTTCACAAATTAAAGAGAAAATTATTCAGCATTTCATAAGCTATAGAAATGTTTGGGCTGTAATTTCTTTGAAAGCAGAAATTGATTTTGATATTGTTATATGGGTGAAAGATATCTATGAGTTTTTTCAATTCTGGAATAAAACCCTTGACGAATTTGAAGATTATTTTGCAAAATACACTCTTTCTGTATATGTTGAAGCGTTCAATTATAAAAAATCTTATTTATTTCCAGATGGGTTTAAACAAGGAGATAGACTATTTTATAGAACAACATGCAGTGGAAAACCAGTAGAGATTGATGAGATTGATTATAAGTTGTTAGATGAAATCGCAATTAATGCTCGAATGTCGCTGATAGATCTAACAGAAAAACTTGGCTGCTCGTCGCAAGCAGTAAATTATCGATTAAAGAACTTAATTAAAAATGGAGTAATTAATGCTTTTCGGGTGAATGTTGATTTATTAAAAATGGGACTTCAACATTACAAGTTAGAGATCTATTTAAAAGATCATAAGCAGAGAAACGCAATTTGGGATTTTTTGAAAGAAAAACCGTATTGTGATACACTGAATGTTGCTGTTGGTTGGAGTGATCTAGAATTTGAGATAATTGTTGAAAACGTTCAAAAATTGGGGGAAATTATAGATGAGATTGATGTGAAATTCCCAAATGCTATTAAAAAACAAAGTTTTTGGATTTTTGATAAAGTGCATAAGGAACGCTGGCTACCTGAGTTCTAATTTGGGTATTTTCTGTGGTTGATATGATAATTTAAATAAAAAAAATTTAGAGTATAATTCTTAAATTTACATAAAAATAATTAAAAAATTTTTTAGTTGTTTTTTTCGAATTTTTCTTTTTTTATTGATTTGATGATATTTATTATTTGGGACAAATGCTAGGGCAAATACTTGACACTACTGCAGCTGCGCCTACTATTGCTCCAATGATAATTATTTCCATTTTTTTCTCACCATCCTTCAATGATATTTTTTATCATGATATACTTTATCTGTCTTGGTTTATATACTTGCCGTGGCAAAATGACAAAGCGAACAGGCAAAACCAACAGGAGTATCCTCCTAAAAAAATCCCTCTTAATTTTTGCTCTCTTTTCCATCAACCGACGAGAAGAAAAAAAACACCTACAGAAACGTCTCGATACTCTGATCAACCTCAGGAAGATACCGGGCAGCCGAAAGCGTCGGTGCAGTAAACGTTACCAAAAAAACCGTCCGAGTTCTGAGTAGTGCTATCTGCTTGACATACACTGCCTTTCCCTCCTGCTCGAATGAATACGCGATTTCATAGGCTTGCAGCTCAGGCAGAGACCGCCAGTCCCGATATAAGATCGTATAGTTCCCCCCACTCTCCGACAACTCCTGTTCGACTTCATCTGCAAACGTGCTTAACGCGCGGCCTTCACTGAGCGGAAACGGAGCTGCGATTCTCAGGGAGACATCGGAGGAATTCGGAGGAACAAACTCTACTGCGATTGTCGGGTCTTCGTTTTCCCTCTGTTGCCATCCTGCGGGAGGATCCAGTGAAAACGCATACCTCGGATCGGTATACGACCGGGATGTCGTTGGTTGGGTGCACCCGGTCAGGAGAGAAACACAGAGAAGACAAAACCCAAGGACCATGACTACTTTATTCATACTCCTCTCAGACCAGAAGAGTTCTCTGTATAAAAAGAAATTCGTTGATAAAAAAGACTTACTCTTGTATAATACTATGTCGTTGGAAAGGTAGAATCTGCTGGTCGAACTTCTGAAAACCTGGTCTTGTACAACTGTTACCGGTTTTTTGGTTTTCCCCTGATGATGGAACGTCAGATCAGGGAAAAATGACACCACCTTACGCCTGTTTGTATAAGGATTGTCCCAGGGAATCCATGGCGACAACCAAGGGACCGAACTCCGAGACTTCCAGGACCCAGACCGCTTCAGGCATCCCCAGCTCCTCAAGCCAACACACCTGGGACACCCGGGTGATTTTCTCCGCGGCAAGCACCCCTGCCCCGCCAGGGAACGCGGCGTACACCGACCCGGTTTTCTTCAATGCCTTCTGAGTTCGCTTCCCCATGCCCCCCTTCCCGATGATCAGATGGAAGCCAAAGCGATCAAGCAGGATGTCCTCCACATCCTCCATCCGACTACTCGTTGTTGGACCAGCGGACAGCGCGATCCATCCACCGTTTTCGTGCTTCATCAACGGCCCACAGTGATACAGCCCCATGGTCGATGGATCAAAGGGCAGGTCCTGCGGGACCATGCCTTTCATCTTCAGATGAGCGTTATCACGTGCGGTAAAGAGTTTTCCGGTCACGTAGAGAACATCGCGTATCCGTAATTTTTTCACCACCTCTGAGGACAGAGGCAGGGTGAGATGATATTCCATGCTAGTGCACCTCCCAGCTGCCGTCCTGATGAATCATTAGGGATGCTCGTCGGTCCGCCCAGCATTGGATCACCACCCCGACCGGGAGGCTGGCAGGGTGACGAGAGGCCACCTCGACATGCGCATCAAGCGCGGTCACCTTCCCTCCTAGCCCCATCGCACCAATCCCTGTGGTATTGATACGCTCCAGGAGCTCCTCTTCAAGACGAGCAATGGTTTTTTCGGTATGGCGCGTCCCCACGGGTCTTAACAACGCTCGTTTTCCCAGGTTCATCGCAAGATCCGCACTTCCCCCGATGCCGACCCCGACCACGATGGGCGGGCAGGGTCTGCCACCTGCCTGTTTTACCACATCGACGACAAATTGTTTGACCCCTGCAAGACCAACGCTGGGGGACAGCATCCCCAGTGCGCTCATGTTTTCGCTGCCACTGCCCTTGGGAAGTATCGTGATGTGCACATGGTCCCCTGGTTCGAAATCCCAGAGGATATGCGGGAGGTACGACCCGAGGTTATCCCCATGATTCTTACCGGTCATGGGGTCAACCGTGTTTGGACGCAAGGGTATTTCCTGGGTTGCACGTACAACCGCTTGTTCAATGACCTGTTTGAATATTCCTGGAGTGCGGACATTCGTCCCGACGGTCACAAAAAACGTTAAAATACCGGTATCCTGGCACATCGGGCATCGTTTTTTCTGTGCCATGTCAACATTCTCAAGCATCGCCTGAAGTTGGACCTTCGCAGCCCCGGTTTCAACATCCTGCGCGTGTTTCAATGCGGTGATTACATCAGCTGGTATCTCTGTTTCTGCTTTGAGGATGAGCTGGACAATCCCGTCCTCAAGATGTTTTTCGTCCATAGAGCCTCAGCAGAACGATATCACCTGAACCAGAAAAGGTTTTTGTTATAAAAAATAAAAAGAAAAAAAATGGAAAAGAAGGTGGTCTCACCGTGCTTTCCCGATTTCATCGACTGCTTCTGGGTTTGCCAGGGTCGAGGTGTCACCGACTTCTTGGCCAAGAGCCTTTGCCCGGATGACGCGTCGCATGATTTTTCCGCTTCGAGTCTTTGGTACGTCGGACACGAACCAGATCTCATCAGGTCGTGCGAGTTTTCCCATTTCTTTTGCGACATGTTCCCTGAGGAGTTTCTTGAGATCCTCAGTCGGTTCGATCCCTTTCTTCAGCACCACAAACGAGGTGATGGATTCTCCTTTCTCCTCATGTGGTTTTCCGATGACTGCTGCCTCTGCGACCATTGGATGGCTGACCAGGGCGGATTCGACTTCGGAGTTGCCGATTCGGTGACCGGAGATCTTTAAGACATCATCTGCTCGTCCTTGGATCCAGAAGTATCCATCGCTGTCTTGACGGGTGACGTCACCGGCGAGGTAGATGCCTTCGTATTTTCCCCAGTAGGTTTGTTTGTATCGCTCTGGGTTTTTGTGGATGCCTCGGAGCATCCCTGGCCAGGGATGGAGTAGTACGAGGTTTCCCCCGCCGTTGACCACGGGTTGGCCTTGCTCGTTGTAGACCGCGGCAGCCATCCCGGGTAACGCTCGTGTCGCTGACCCAGGTTTTAAGGGGGTGATCGGTAAGGGTGAGATGACGAAATGCCCGG
>JBAZLE010000149.1:0-4828 GCA_041650455.1 Thermoplasmatota archaeon
CCCTTGGACAGATTGTTGATCTCTTCTGCCGCACGGGTTTCGATCTCCCGGGTATGTTTTTGTATGGTGCCGACCAGCACATCACGGGCGTTCTCCAGGTCAGAAGAGAAGGGCAGGGTGATTTGGATCTCATCTCGTATTATGGAAAGGTGGCGGGTGGTATTGGTCACGTTCTCCTTAAAGATAATGCCGTTTGGGATGGTGACAATCTCGCCGGTCGGATGATCGCCGGCCTGCTGATCGAGCTGCATTAATGAGGTACGGAAGATCCCGATATCCATGACAAGGCCGTATATCCCGCGGATGCGGATCCGGTCGCCGATCCGGAAGATGCCGGTCACGAGAACCATCAGGCTGCCTACCATGTTCTGGATGAAGTCGCGGAGGGCAATGAAAACCGCCCCGATGATAATTCCCAGTGTCAGGACAATCTCGGTCGGGTCGCTGATCCATACGGTTAGTGCAAGGAACGCCCCGATTCCCAGAAGGATCGTCATGAAGATCCTGATGGCGGTAAACCGGGACGAGTCGTTGGCAATCCTTCTGACCAGGATGGCAACGCCGATTGTGTATATGACGAGGATGATCAGGATGATGGCAAGGGTATCCATGAGCGGTGAAAACAGCCTGATGGTGCCGGAGGTTACCAGATCAATGGCGATAGCGCTGATTAAGATCAAAAAAACAATGAGAAAATACGAGTACGGGAGGCCGGGCGATCGCATGGGTATCCTGAAAACCTTTTATTTCAGGCCATATTAAAAGAACGATTTTAAAAACGGGCGAATTTCCCTTGCAGGCTTCGGAGAACACGAACTCCGAATGTGCCCTGTTGGGGAATGCAACCCGGTGTGCCGGCCGGGCGGTCCGATTCCAATCCTATATTCCGCGTTAATGAAAATAAAGCCGGTATTATGACACTGCGGTGCTGTCAAAGAAGAAATGGTGGTTCCACTTCGTCTTCTGGCTGGTTGTCATGAACCTGATGGAACTGATCGCGTACATGCCGATGCGGGCGTTTGAAACGCACGAGGACATCGGGAACATCAACCACGGGCTGGGGCTCTCGCCGTGGGTGCTCGCTATCCCCGGGACGCTCATCATCCTCGCATGGCTGTACTTCCTCTTCTGCCGCGTCCTCCCCCGGGCCAACGTGATCATTGCCGGGGACTCGCAACCAATCCGGTACGCACTTCTCGTCCTCTCGGCGTTCTTTGTCTTTGACTGGAGGAGCATCTTCCGTGTGGTACTCACGCCGTTTCCGGAGACGGAGTGGGTCATCGGGTTTGCCGGCGTCTCCGCATGCGTCATCGTCATCCTCCTCTGCCGGCCCGGCCTGTCGTGGGTTATCTCTTCGGAAGAGCGGGCGAAGGCGGAGATCGGGGGGTAGGGCGGGCTGTGAGATGAGGGGGGATATGGGGAATGCCCCCTCTTCTTAATATTTACGATGCGGGAACAGTGCCCAGTCCAAACAAAAACGTTGAAATGACCGCCATGATGATTGCGATAAGAATGGGAATCACGATAAGTGCAATAACCCACAATGCAATGCCCCAATTGTTGCTTTTTGGATGAATCTTTGTGATAATCCAATAGATTACACAGAGATACAGGCAGATGAAAACGAACACGATAATGAATTTCCGAACAATGAGGCCGCTTGTATCATATGTCTCAGAGACGGTTGCCAAAACCGCATAGATCAAGGAGAGAACTATTGCAACCCCTTCTCCAATTGTAATGTTCTGAATAATGCCCATCAGGTGAATTTTTTATTTTTTAATTCTTTATTTTTTTCGATGTATCTTTTTTTAGATTATACACTATTGATACAGGATATATCCAAAGTGACGAGTTAGGGAGTCTTCCAATCCGGCTACTTACAGGGCCCGGATTGCCCACATTACCTGATCTGGCAACCATGTCTCGTAAAAAACCGGTCATTAAGCTCCCATTTCTTCCCAGTTCCACGTCGGAAAAACACAGGTGGGTATGGCCAAGTTGCAGCAGCGGTTCCCGCGGAGGATCGGGCTGTGAGATGGGGAAATCTCTCGCTCTCTCCCGGACTCCACTACCAGAAGCGAAGGCCCAGCCCGAAGAAGAAATTGGAGATAACAACCAGCAGGATCTGAATAATAACCGGGATACCGATAAGCACGATGATCCAATATACAGCCCCCCATTTCTTACTATCCGGAAAAACCTTCGTGATGACCCAGTAGATCGCGAATAATGTGACAAATGTACCAATCAACAGACCGATGATTTTAGTAATAAGTCCCTCGCTCATATCGAACGAATTTGAGAAAACTGCAACAAGAGCAAACAGGATTGTAAGGGCAATGACAACCCATTCGCCGACAGAAAATTTCTCAATGAGTTTCATTAAATAAAATTTGATTTTATATATTTTAGGTTTTTCTGTTTTTATCTTTGTTTGTGACACGGCAGGTCTTTCGCAAAAGATGCAGTAAGGGAGAGATTCCTGACAAAGAGATCTGTTTCACTGTGTGGAGCGAACTTTCGCTGATCTCATTACCGCCACCTGGTGAGGGTTGATAATCCGGAGGGGCTTGGGGGGTCTCGATTCCGGACCCTCGACGCCCCCGGATTCCCCCCTTTAGCAGATTTTACCTGTCTCATTCGCGATTTTGCATGTCCTTATTTTTCAGAGGGGCATGAGATGCGCCCCGTCAGGAGATTATCGCTTATTCCATGCCCTGTTACGTGTCTCTTTAGGCGCTTTTGGGAGGGCTTTTGGAAGCGAGATCTGGCTTTGATTGTGGGGTTCGGGGGTGTCACCCATCTAAGATGTGAGTTATGGGCGGCTCTTCTTATCCGGCTGCGTATAGGGTTCAGATTGCCCTCATCACCTAATCCGGCAACCAGGACTCGAAGACGGTGTCTTCTCCTTCTCAAGGTCTGATGATCTCTCGAATCTCGAAGACTATCGTCTTCTCGTGTCTCACATCCACTGACGTTTGACATTTATGAAAATCCAGCCATGGCACCCCCATTTTCCCCCCCACTCTCCCTGTTTCACGTCGTCAAAAACAGGCAGGTATGGCCACGTTACAGCGGAGGATCACGTGCGGGATTGGTCTCAGGTAGTGTACAGCATCAATTATTGCAAAACAAGGTATTTTTCCAGATAATTCCGTGCTTCTGGTGTGATTTCATATCTTGCATTTTTTCCAACTTTTTTGAGAAATATTATACCGGCATCACTGAGTCGTTTCATGTACCAGGTAACCAATATGCCGGAGATCCCCAGTTTGTTTCCCAATTCCTTCCGGTTTAATTCAGGACTATTCATCAACTGCACCAGGATCCGGCAGTCGGTTTTATTCTGGATGAATTTCAGGACAATCTTTTCCGTATCTGAAAAAAGGCCGGAATTTTCGTAATATCGTACATGTCCTTCGGAACTGAGTATCGAGATTTTTTTGTTTGTCTGTAATATTATCAGATGATACCGTAACGTACCCGGCTTCACCCCGGTTTTTCGGATGATCGCATTGAAGAAAACACCGGGATTTTCCCGGATACACTGGTAAATCTGTTCTCGTGTATCGTTGTGTAAGAGATTTTTTTTGGCAAGTTTCCGATAGCCGAGATACAGATAGAATTTTGTGAACAGGATCAACTGGGTTACAAGTTCAAGAAGCGGCGAAACGGACAGGGCGATGGACAGAAGGATAACCTGGATGGGCAGTTCCCAGAAGTCAACCTCTTGTGTATCGAATGGTGTTCCCGTATCCGTTCCCGGAGGAACCGGCGAAACAATAAAACCACCAAGATTCTCTGCATTGACATGGGCAACCAGTGGTGAGCAGAAGGATAAAAGGACGAATATTACCAGGAATCTTGATGTATACATCGATAATAATTATTCCATTCTTTATGAAAAAAGAGTTGTGATCAATATCCGGATGCAGAGTATGAATAGGTCTGCGTTCCGGTTACCGAGCTTCCGTACACCTTCGATGACCAGGTTCCGGATGGAAGGCCACCGGAACGGGTTACCATCAGATAGACGCGTCCGTCAATGAGTCCATCGGCAGAATCGTAATACGGCCCGAGTACCGATACATCCGGCGTGTAGATGGTCAACGCCAGTGAATTTGCGGGATTCCCCCATTTCAGATCGGAAAAGAACCGTGTGGCACCCGATGGAACGGATGTCGTGAACCAGTTTGTTTGTCCCTGAGTAATGGAATACGACGTTAATGCAGATAGATCAGTGAACCGTGATGGTGCATTTTCAACGGTACTGACGGTATACCCGTCCTTTTCTTCAATAATCTTTGCCGATACGGCCGGAATGGTCAATGCCAGTCCGACAATGAACAACAGTGCTAGCCAGTGAACCTTCATGGTATCACGGGATAGCGTATAATATGGGAGATAATCCCTTTTGTCGGTCAAAACTTAACACGTTTTTTAAGAGTTAAGTTTTGTACGACAAATCGTTAATAAAAAGATGAAAAATGTGGAAAGGCGGTTATTGTTTCAGTTTCCGCCGATCCGGGGAGATCATGGTATCACATCCTCACGCTCTCCGGGTTGTACTTTTCTAGTCCGGCTCGAATCCAACACGGGACAGATCGGACGGCGATGTCCGGACATGTTAAGTTTTGACCGACAAATCGTATTTAAAACAAAATATAATTCGCAAGTGTGGACAACCGGGGGTTGTCCCGAAACCAGAGGCCGGGTCCGCCCCAGGTAGAAGTGTGGCTGGCCCCGGCCCTGCCCGTAGGCACGTGATACTTATCTTCTGATCCTATGAAGGATTTTCTGTGCCAGCGAGTGGAGCCTCTGGAGA
>JBAZLE010000150.1:0-4766 GCA_041650455.1 Thermoplasmatota archaeon
CAGATAATCACGGACGTATTGTTTGTCAAAACTGGGTTGTGGTTTGCCAGGTTCGTAGCTATCCGCAGGCCAGAATCGTGATGAATCCGGGGTTAAGGCTTCGTCAATCCAGATGATGTCATCATTATACCTCCCAAACTCAAATTTGGTGTCTGCGATGATGATGCCTCGTTTCCTTGCGTATTTCACCGCGGTGGTATAAATTTTTAACGAATACTCCTGTAATGTCTTGGTGACGTCAGAGCCAACGAGTGTTTCCATCTCCTGTATTGAAATGTTGATGTCATGTCCGGATTTTGCTTTGGTCGAAGGAGTAAACAGTGGTTCAGGGAATTGCTCTGATTCCTGCAGGCCACCGGGGAGTGTGATTCCGCAGACCGTCTGATCGTGTTGATATGATTTCCAGGCGGATCCGGAGAGATATCCTCGTACGATGCATTCAATCGGGATGACCTTGGTTTTCTTCACCAGCATACTGCGGTACGCGAGTTGCGCTTGATAGGGATGTAACTCCGTTGGGAACTCCAAGATGTCGGTGGAGATGACATGGTTCGGGATGCTTTTTTTTGTGTAATCAAACCAAAATTTCGATAGTTGTGTCAGACAGACGCCTTTCGATGGGATCGGGTCTGGTAACACGACGTCGAAGGCGGAGATGCGGTCGGTTGCGACCAATAAGATATCATGGTTCACTTCGTAGATGTCTCGTACCTTGCCTTTGTTGAGTATTTTTATGGGGAGTTCTGTTTCGACAACGATGGGTGTGTTCATGGGTTTCCCTTCCTAGGATATTTTTGCCCCTTCTTTTACAGGGCGGTCTGCGGTGATGGTGATGCCTTTTGTTTTCAATGGTTTCCCATTGTAGACCGCGTTTCCTTGTGCATCAATGCTCATTGGTGCAAGCTTAAATGCGTCAAATTCAAGCAGAGGGACTGGTTCTCGTGCGATGCCGTCCACCCCGACTTCTGATCCAGGGGAGCTTTCCTTTGGGTCAAGTAGGGAGACGACTTTATTGTCATCGGTGGCAGCAAGCAGCATCCCTTTGGATTCGACACCGCGGATGGTTGCTGGTTTGAGGTTTGTCACCATCACAATGGATTTTCCTTGGATTTCTTCTTTCTGGTAGTATGGTTTCATGCCGGCGACGATGGTCCGTTTCCCAAGTGGTCCGAGGTCCACCTGCATGATGTACAGTTTATCTGCTTGGGGATGATCGGACACCTCAAGGATTTTCGCGACACGTAAATCAAGCTTAGAGAACGGGTCTGTTGTCGTCACGATGTCCGATAACTCCAGTTTCTTAAATAAAGGTGTCGGTGTTTCCAGTGGGGTTCCTTCTTGTGGTTCGATGAAAGCGTCGTCCCAATGGTGGATCGGGGAGGTGTGCCCAAGCATGTTCCAGATGCGTTCTGAGGAGAACGGAAGGTAGGGTGTCATGGTGACTGCGAGGGCTTGTACCAGGCGGAGGCTGATGTGCAGGACGGTCTTGCAGCGTTCGGGGTCGTTTTTCAGCAGGATCCAGGGCTGGTTATGGTCGAAGTACACGTTCCCGTATTGTGCGAGGTTCATGACCGCGCGTAATCCTTTTTTGAATGCGCATTGTTCCAGTGCTGCAGTGACTTCCTCGTGGGTTTGCTGAATTTTTTGTACTGCTTCGGTATCCATCTGACTGAGAGGACCTGCCTGGGGGATGGACCCGAAGTTCTTACTGGTGAAGGTGATGACGCGGTGGACGAAGTTGCCGTAGGTGCCGAGTAGCTCATCATTGTTTTTTGTGACAAAATCATTCCAGGTCCAGTCCGCATCCTTGTTCTCCGGCATGTTGATTGCGAGGTAATAGCGGATGACGTCAGGGTCGAATCGGGTGAGGATCTCCGGGACCCAGATCCCTATTCCTCTGCTTTTTGAGAATTGTTCTCCTTTCAGCGTGAGGTATTCATTGGCAGGGATGTTGTAGGGGAGGTTTAGGGAGGTGTCGTATCCTATGAGGATGGAGGGCCAGATGATGGAATGGAACGGGATGTTATCCTTTGCCAGGAAGTAGTAATGTTTCGCATGTGGGTTCTGCCACCAGTCCCTCCATTTCGCCGGTTCTTTTTGTTTTTTCGCCCATTCTTTGCTGGCGGAGAGATAGCCGATCACCGCGTCGAACCAGACGTAGATCCGTTTGTTTTCAAACCCGAACACCGGGACTTTGATTCCCCAGCTGATGTCTCTAGTGATCGCACGGTCATGTAACCCGTTCTGGAGCCAGTTGTTCGTGAATTTCAACACGTTTGCTTTCCAGTATGTCTTGTCTTTGAGCCATTCGATGAGTGTTGGTTCAAAGGTGCTTAAGGCAAAAAAGAGGTGCTCTGTTTTTTGTTGCACTGGTGTTGTGCCGCAGACTTTACATTTGACGTTGAGGAGTTCGAAGGTGTCCAGGAGTTTTCCGCAGTTGTCGCATTGGTCTCCTCGTGCCCCGTCTTTCTTGCAATGAGGGCAGGTGCCTTCGACGTAGCGGTCTGGGAGGAATCGTGCGCAGGTTGGACAGTAGAGTGCGTCGATGCTTTTTTTATGGATGAGGTTCTTCTGATGGAGGTCAAGGAAGATTTCTTGGACCACGGTTTCATGGTTCGTTGTGGTGGTCCTGGTGAAAAGATCAAAGGAGATGCCAAGTTGGCGCATGTTGTCGGTTTGCTCTTTGTGATACCGGTCGACGATGGCCTGTGGTGTGGTGTGTTCTTGATCCGCGGTGATGGTGATGGGGGTGCCATGTTCGTCGCTTCCGGAGACCATGAGGACGTCTCGTTGTCTCAGTCGGTTGTAGCGGGCGAAGATGTCTGCTGGGAGGTAGCAGCCTGCGATATGACCAAGATGGAGCGATCCGTTTGCATACGGCCAGGCGACGCCGATAAAAATTTTTTCAACCATGAAATCCTGACTGAATACGACGTGCGACATTTAATTGTAACGGTGGATGTCTGTGGACTTGGAAGGAAACACGCTTGTATCATGATGCGGAGCGGTTGCGTTCCTTTTCTCTTTCTTTTTCATTGTTGGGACGTTGACATGATCCCGGTTTATGCGTTATTCTATTCTCCCGGTCTGCTCTTTCGACAGCCATGACCGTCGATTTCATTAATGCTGTAGTAATTGCCCATAGGTTGTAGCGACTGTGAGAGAAGATGACCGCATCAAAAAAATATTATTGTAAGATATGCAAAAGAGAGTTGCTCCCGCGGGATTCTCTGATGGAAGACCCTGAGAGACCCAAGGTTTCCTTACATCATATTGATTACCAAAACAACATCGCGATTCGAGTGTGCAAGGAGTGTCATACGAAATTGCATACGACCCTGAAGAAACACAAATATGGATACAACAACATCATCAGAAGAGATGGGACGAAAAAAGGTCGTTTATCCCCGGGCCCGTATCCAAAAAAGATACTTGAGTAAGGCATTCTCCGTTTCCTCTTGTCCAAGAGGCTCTCCTTTGTTTCTCTTCGAACATTTTAGGGCAATTCACGGATGAGATCGAGGAGGATGAACCGATGGCAGGGAGGGTTTTTTTCATAGCAGATCAAATATACGTCCGTCTGTTGGGACAGGGCTTTGAGTCGTTTCAATTCTGCCATCGCTTTTGGATTGGTGGTTATCTCTGTTCTGAATCTTTTTTCGAATTCCTGCCAGGTAATCTTACCGGTCTTGTAATCGGTGAAGAGTTCTTTTGATGCGGATAACACGCTTGGCCGTGCCACCCGTATCTTCACCGCCTCAGGAGGTAGGGTGTTCCATAGGGAGATATAAGTTTCTTTCAACATATCCACACCAGGGGAATCTGGTACTCTCACCAACAGATATGATATATAAAGACATTCTCAGAAAGCGTTAAGAAGACCGCCTGGAAGACGAACGAAACACCTCTCTGGATTGTCCTTCGAGATATTGATGTTTTTGTTCTTGATGAGTCGCTTGTCACGAACACAACATTTAAATATATCGCAAGTTCTATACAATAGTAATAAGTATCAACTTAATGAAAAATGGTACTTCATAACCTTAAGATTACCGATTTACTTCCTCTCGAAATATATGGAACAAACGTAGGATAATTGAGAGAATAAAGAACTCTGCCATTCCGTGCAGACCCCGGTGCTATTTTTCAAAGAGTTGATGAAAATTAGAGGTGAAGATACATGGTCATTGACCCATCAACTACGAAATATTTAATTAAAGCTAAAATCAAGGCAGATGGAATCATCGAGAAATCCGATGTCGTCGGAGCGATTTTCGGGCAAACCGAAGGGCTCCTTGGTGATGAACTCGACCTCCGTGAGTTACAACGGTCCGCCCGTGTTGGGCGCATCGAGGTGGAGCTTGATTCGAAAAACGGGAAAAGCGACGGTGTGCTCACGCTCCCAACGTCACTAGACAAGGTGGAAACCGTCATCCTCGCAGCAGCGTTTGAAAGCATCGACCGGGTCGGTCCCTGTAAAGCAACCATCCATGTCGAGGAAGTCGAGGACGTCCGTGTCTCACGACGAAAACAGGTCATCGAACGAGCGAAGATACTCTTAAATGACGTCATGGAGAAAAGCAAGACGGACAGCGAAAGCATCGCGGAAAACGTTCGACAGGCGGTGCAGGTTGAGGAGATCACCAGCTATGGTCATGATCATTGTCCTGCGGGTCCGAACATCAATGACAGCGACGCGATCGTGATTGTCGAAGGCAGACGCGATGTGCTTAATTTGTTGAAGTATGGGATTAAAAACGTTATCG
>JBAZLE010000151.1:0-4742 GCA_041650455.1 Thermoplasmatota archaeon
CCTTGGTGATAAAAAGATTGGTACTACGAAACGCGGCATCGGACCCTGCTATAGCGATAAAGTGGCACGGAATGGAATTAGAGCAATCGATCTGACAGATAGAGAAACATTACAGCGTTTACTTGCTCGTATCGTTCCCATAAAACAGAAAATGATAGAAAGCTATGGTCTGAACGAGATATTAGACCAAAAAGAAATCCTTGAAACCTACATCACGTATGGAAAACGCTTAAAAGAATACATCACCGCAACCCATATCGAACTGAATAAGGCAATCCAGAAAAACAAAAACATCCTGCTTGAAGGCGCCCAAGGGACCATGCTGGACGTCGAGTTCGGCACGTATCCGTATACGACCTCGTCGCATACAATCGCAGGGGGATCAACTATAGGGGCAGGAATTGGGCCACGAGTTATCGATGAGATCATCGGGATTGTGAAAGCATACACCACACGGGTCGGTGAAGGACCGCTCCCCACCGAGCTTTTTGATAAAACCGGGGAGCATCTCCAACAAGTCGGCCATGAATACGGAACGACGACCAGCAGACCACGACGCTGTGGATGGCTTGATCTTGTTGTAGTGAATCATTCCTGTCTCATTTCAGGAATCACGAAACTTGCGATCACGAAACTTGACGTGTTAAACGGACTGCCAGAAATCAAGGTCTGTACATCCTATTTACTTCATGGAAAACCTATTCATTATTTCCCAGCAAACATCCAGGATGTCGCAGCCTGCAAACCAGTGTACAAGACATTCAAAGGATGGGAGACGATGAAGACTTCTGCTGCAAAATTCTCAGAGCTCCCAGCAGAAGCTCAAACCTACCTGCAGTTCATCGAAAAAGAAACACATGTCCCTATCAGCCTTGTCTCGGTCGGACCAGGACGGACAGAGACCATGGAAGTCTAAACAAGCTGCTTCACAGAAAGGGCAGTTTGAATCCATCGGAGATATGAGTTACAGGCGGCTCGTAGGGAACTGATGTCCTCAGATTCAATCGTCATCGCAAGTTTCTTCCCATCAACAGAAAACAGGATGGATGATTTCGGAATCTTGTGTTGTATTTCTGGTGAAAGCGATTGGGCGATAACAGAAGCATCCTTTGGAGATGAAAAGAAAAAAAGGAACGTTGCCTTCTTCATACGCTTTTGATGCGTTTTGCTACCGTCGGTCGTTCTTTATAGAACACCTTGCTACCGCAGTAGGGACATTGCATCCCGATGTTCTTCACATCGAACTGGACTGCTTTCTTGCATAATCCGCATTTGTATCTGGTCACTTGGATTCCTCCTCAACAGGCATCTCGACAGGGAAACCTTTGAGGATTTTTTCGGCAGCCACACCAGATGGCGTCATCGGCAAGTACGCCCCACCAGCAAAGACATTTCCGCATTTCGAACATTCCCAGATACTGGTGCTTTTGCGTTGCACCGCTTTCTTCCCACATCGAGGGCAGGGGTGACGGAGGCGTTGCTGACTTTCTACCTCCCGGATCATGGTTCGTGATTTCACACCGTATCGTTCTGCGAAGCGACCGGAGGTACCAACTTTCTTTGTTCGTTTTGACATGTTATTTCCCTATACTTTGGTAAAGTTTCTTCCGTATTTCTTGCCCGTTATCAAGAGCTCCTTTTATAACTTTTTGTATCTCCTCCCTGGTAAAGCTCCCGGAAAGCCCTTTTTGCATCGCGCGAATATCACCTTTCGGGTCTGTTGCTACAGTTAATCGGGCGTCAGCGATGATTTCTTCATCAAAACACGAGTCGAAGAGAACAAAATCATTAATTTTCACTGCAGTACATGAAATAGGTGGCTCTGACATCGGTAAGGGGAAATCCTCCTTTGGATACTCCTCAGGGAGTTGTTCGCTAAAGCGTTTTGCAGGGATTGTGGTTGTCGACAACGCAGCGAGAGCACCCAGCGATGCAGCATCAAAGAGATTTCCATCGTAATCAAGGATATGGATGTCTATGAAGACAATCCAGACTTTCTCACCAGGGGTTATCACCAGTTTTTCAACATCGACGACTTGGGATTCTCGCACTCCTCGATCAACGACTCTGGCAAGCTCAATAGCATCCTCTCGAGGCGGGCCTGATTCAAAATCAGGGGACGCAAGAGGGATAAGCTCAGCTGTGGTGCTTAAGACACCCATGTTGGGTGAATCCGCGAATGGCTCACCAAGGTCGATTTTGATGCCGACAAGAACCTGGGTGTTCCCAATTTTCACCCGGGCAGAGCCTTCTGCTTTGTTGACGACTTTTGTCTCAATCTCGATATTCCGATATTGGTCAAAGGTTCGTCCGTCGATGCGTTTGCCTTGTTCAGCAAGCTTTGTGATATAGTCACGTTTGATAATAGGGACAATGGTCATTTTTACACCTCCGCAGCAGCAGACTGATATTTCTGCATAATCGCTTTCTTTTGAATATCTGAGATAGTATGACATCCCTTGACTGCAAGGTCAAATGCTTGGTTAAACTCATCAAACGTGAGATGACCATCCATTTGTAATAACAGCACTTCTCCGGTTCTCGGTGCAATGGCAATGGGAAGGTCAGCATCACCAAAGTTATCCTCCTCTTTTCCAAGATCAAGGACGACCTGGCCGCCGATTTTTCCTGCGGCGCACGCAACAGGGATGTCACGCATCGGGATTCCAGCATCCACCAATGCAACAGCAGCAGCAGTAAGCCCGGCGCAACGAGTTCCTGCTTCGGCATCAAGCACCTCGATGCTTACATCAATGCTTGCTCGTGGGAACTGATCGATGAGAATTACTTTTTCTAAGGCTTCTGAGATCACCTTTGAAATCTCCACACTTCGTCGGTCTGGGCCTGGTCGTTTCCGGTCTTCGACACTGAATGCTGCCATGTTATACCGCGCTTGGACAATCGCCCGTAACGGATTCTGTGTGTGCCGCGGGACTGCTTCCCGAGGACCATAGACCGCAGCAAGGACCTTGTTGCCACCCCATTCAAGGTAGCAGGAGCCGTCTGCCCGATGAAGCCCACCTGCTTCGATTTTGATTTTCCGTAGATCCTGGGGACCTCGCCCATCTAATCGCTTTCCTTCACTGTTTATTAACTCAACATCTGATTTCATTATCTTACATCCTTTGCATCTTTTTTTAAGAATTCTTCTATTCTATCCGTCAGCCCAAATGAGATGGCTTCTCGTTCAATCATAGAGATCGCAGCTAACACCTTCTCAATGCCTGCGGCGTCGCCATCAATCCAAATACGTCCGTTTTTGCCTACCTTGATGCGACAACGGGTATATTTTTGTATAATCTCGATCATCGAATATTTCTTTCCGATGACACGACGATACACGGAGGGTTCAAATTCTATGAGATGGCCTCCTTTGAGTTTGAACAGATTCCGGTCATTGAGCGTTATCTGAAGTTTCTTTGATACGTCAACGGAAAGGACTTTCGCCAGTATGGTATCACCGGTGTTTAAATATTTTTCTGTATCGGCAAATTCAATCTCCCATGGGACCTCATGCACATGTAGTAGGGCAGGGTACGGGGCGTTGATGTCCACCATCCAGTTCGAGGTGGATGCTTCTTCGACAACACCGATGACAAAATCTCCGACGACCGGGTCATATCGTCCTCGTAAGGGAATGATATGGATAAATTTCTCTTGGATGTTCAGCACACCCAGTCGTTCCGCAAGGATTTTTTTGTTTTCCACAAATGTTCCTCGCCCAGGTCGAAGGGCAGGTATTTCACCGAGTATTTGACCAGGGATTACTACTTGACGTCCTTCGTTTGACATAAAATCTAGTGTCCTTCTTTCTTCACCTATTTTAGAATTTTTGTTTCAACGTTGCCTTTTGTCAGGGTGTTAAGCCGATCATAAAAATCTGTTTGCATTCCTGCGGGTAATTTCACGATACCTATCCATGTGCCATCGGATTGCCATTCCTCTCGTTCAAGTGTACCAAAACTACGGACAGCACCATAGGCCTTCCCGACGTGTTCTGGTGGGATTTTTATGGAAATCCGAGCCTGTTCCAGAGAAATCGGTAAAATTGGTCGAAGGTGCTCAAGGATGGTTTTCATCTGTTGGTTCACTGATTTGAATGGATCGATGTGTACTTTTGTTTCCTCCAACGCCAGCTCGATGCGGGTTCGTGGATGCGGCATTTTTGTCTTTGGGTCCATCGCGTTTTTCACGATTAAATCCACAATCCGTTTCTTCTTCTTCTCCTGCATCTCCCGACGCTGTTCTGTGGTAAGCTGGATTTCTCCCTTCTGAATTATCTCCTTTGCGATGGTCGTAATATCCGTGGTGTTAAAATGCTTCTGAAGGGATTCAATGGGAGCATGGGTTCCTTTCTTTGAGTCGCTGAAGACCGCATCGATCGCAAGCGCGGAGAGGATATTTTCGGTTTTCCCCTCCAGGATATGCTCTGTTTCTTGAGGATCGACGAGGACTTCAAAGCGATCCGCTCCTTTATGTAGTCGTGCGATCACTGCGTTTTCTAAACTAACCAACTCTATTTACCTCCGATAGCTTTGGTGACATAGGTTTTTGTTTCTGCAGCGGCGAGAATATGGAACTTGACCCCTTTTTTCACGATCCCGATCTCGATAGCGTCTGGGTTGAGTTTCCCTTCGGTGCCTTTATGTAACGCTTTTATCCCAAGATCGATGGCTTCCTCCATGGAGGCGGACTCTTTGTAGTGTTCCTCGAAGTAGGCCATGGCTCCGGTTCGTCCTGCT
>JBAZLE010000152.1:0-4635 GCA_041650455.1 Thermoplasmatota archaeon
TGATCCATGCACATCACATCCGAATGATATAGTTCCCACCATAATAATACACGGTGTACTCGGTTCTGTACGATACATCTCCTCGTTTAAGTGATACTCCGATACTGCGGCCACTTCCCCAATACAATGTTTTAAACTGATAGGTGACATAGGAGGCTACCGAGTCGTTCCGATAGAATATGATGGGTGTATCATCACCAGATTCACTCATCGGTTTGAACGAGATGTATTCGTCGCCATCCTGCCACGTATACCGGAACGCCATGAACATAAGATCATTATCATCCATCGGCGTTACATTATACAGGTGGATATCAGCGGATTCACCACCGAGTGGCGCGGTTACGTTTATTGGTCCTTTTGGTTGAGTTCCCACTCGTTCGGTGGTGCATCCGGATGCAAGTATCATTCCCACCATCAGAACCATTATCGTTGCCAACAGATACTTTCTCATACAATCCCTAGATATAGTTGTTTGCTTTGGCCGTAATAGAATCATCCGAGCTAACAGATACATAATACTCTGCACGATAGGCGACCGAACCCCGTTTGAGTGATACTCCAATATACGTGTCCGAATCCCAATTGTATGTCCTGAACTGATAGGTGACGTAGGGATCTGGAGAATCGTCACGATAGAATATAATCGGCGTATCGTCTCCATCCGACGATAGTGGTTTGAATGCTATGTATTCGTCGTTGTCTTTCCACGTATAGCGGAACGCCATATACGCCATCTGATAATCTTCAACCGGCGTTGCATTGAACACCGTGATAGTGGTATCGCCAAGTGGCAATTCATAGTACGACGTGCCATTGATAATACTCGTAGCCGCAGTACCAGTACACCCTGCAACGCCAATGAGCACCAGTAGTAGTGCAATAAGCACAATTAGTTTCATGTATCCTCGTTATCGTCGTGCACTGCGTGGCATTCTCGCAATACGTTGGGGTTTGCAAATCCCAGACGATGCGCGTCCATATACCCCGCCGCGCCATGCCTTTGTACGTCTGTCACGCATTCGCATGTTAATCCTCGATAACAATATCGACAGCGCGGTCAAGCATCGTTCGCTTGTGTCCGCGTTTCGATCTCATGGCAACCTTGAACCCACGGAGTCGGACAAGACCAGCGCGGGCATCGGTGGTACCATCATTGGTATCTCCAATGTTTACCTTGCCCATCGATGGGGTCGAACCAGCATCCAAACCATCCAATGTCTTCCGTGTCATTCCCAGGGATACTGCCATGCTTCCTCAGGTACTGTCATCGTGAACTGACTTATGTGTTTCGTTCATCTGTCTGTTACTATCAAAACCCACGCCGGGCCGGTGATAGCATCGGGAAAATTTGCATCCTCGTGAACCAACGACGCTCGTTCCTCGGGTTCGATCCAGCAATGATCGACACCGTCACGTTTCATGACTTCTTCGACAAGTACTTTCGTCGATATATTTTTCAGTCCGAACACGGCATCATCCATGGTTACGCCTTATCCATGCTCCAAGATACGTGCCAACCAGATAGACAAGATATCCCGATGACACCAGTGCCGATACCGTTCCTATGAGCCCAGCAACGAGTGTTACGGCTGGCGCCGTATGGATGGTCATGTACGCTATGGCGAACGACCCAATTGACACGACGCATCCAATCACGATGGTTCGATATGCACTCATTTTACCTCACTCACTTACACGGCGTCCTCTGCTGGATCATCTCGAATGCTGGATCCGAAATGTCGCTCTGGCTCACGATGGTTGAATCGATGGGTTTCTGGGCACGGCTGCAATGGAGATCGAGAAGCATGTTGAGGAACTTCTTTTCCTTATCGCCACCCTGCTTGAGTCGTCCGATTTCGTCCAGTGTCGGCTGAGAGAACGGAAGTAGATACGTTTCATCGACAACCTGGATGACAGTGCGTCGTCTGCGAACGCATATCTGCGAGATGTTCGGTTTTGACGTCTGGGATTCGAGCATATCAATTGGAGCAACCCGTTGGAGTCTGCCTACGAGACCTTCTTTTGGAGGAACTATCTTCGAACCGTTCTCAACTTTCGGCTTTGCAACGATATCAGGTTTCTCGACGGGCTCGACAGGTTTGACCTGCGCATCGACATATTTGACCTGCTCACCATGTTTCTCAACATGATTCTCAACAGGTTTGCTCTCGGTTTCTGGTTTGAATGTTCCCTCGGAAGCTCTCAGGAGCTCGATGCGGTTCCTGTCCTCTTCGGAAAGAGACTGAACGGTGCGCATTTGTGAAAACCTGCTCATATCAGCAGCTTCACCACCAGCGAGTTCTGGTTTCATCGGTTCACCGGCCACGAACTCGATCATACTCTTAAGGTCAGCGGGTTTGATGGTACCCAAGGCAACGCGTTCCGTTCCTTTGCCATAGGATACTTTGATAAGTCCACCACGTTCGAGTTCGACGTGTTTTAAGTTTGGAAACTCAAGTGGTGTGTTCAGTGGATGTGCAGAATTCCCATTCTTATCAAGTTTTGTCTTACGGGAGTAACTTTGCCGCAGACTGCGGAGCACTCGTGAATCCTTCGACTTATACTTCAAAACTATCACCCCTTTCTGGGTATAAGACATTTGGGACGTAAAAGGATAAATAGTTTCTGGCAAGTTTTGACACGGTTTAATGAAAATTGGATATCATTCTGACGCTATAAGCGTATGGCGGGAGTTGAACCCGCTCCCCTGCCTCCACAGGGCAGTATGCCGCCGCTAACACCTCACACGCGGCAATGCTCCCACTGGGATTCGAACCCAGGTTGGTAACCTGAGAAGCTACCGTGCTTGTCCACTACACTACAGGAGCATGCTCCCACTGGGATTCGAACCCAGGTCGAGGGATCGAAAGTCCCCCATGATTGTCCACTACACTACAGGAGCACAGGGCAGATGGTGGGAATCGAACCCATCACTTCATCCTTCACAGGGATGTGTGCCACCACTACACTACACCCGCCACTTGGATAGCATATATGTCTCTGTAGTATAAAATGGTTATTGTTGTGGTTCTACACGTTCTTCTGCACGTTCTTGTTCTTTCCGCTCTTCACCCTCCTCTATCTGCAACTTTATATAGGATGCACCCAACCCAATGAACATGGCACTGATAAAGATGATGGGAATGTCAGAGACTACCACCAGGATGAATCCAATGAGAATGCTGCACATCCCAACGATGTAGGTACGACTATTGATAGACACCAGACGCCGCATGATGTTTCGTATTGGAACGCTCTCTTCGCGTATCTCCTTGAATTCATCGCGGATACGCATGACGCTGCGTACCAGGGCGAAACATACCGCCGGGATGGTAAGGGATACCAGGAAGAGTTCATACGGACCTTCGCCAAAACTGTTCACGTTGATCGTTACCGTTTGCGTCGGGCTGAAATATGCCATGTAAAACACGGCAATAATGAGCATGGTATAAGCGAATGTAATCGCCTCGCCAATATAATCGACAATCTTCAGAACTTTCTGCACGTTCACATTCATGTGACAAGAATGTTCGAACAGGGAAAACTTATACTTGATCCTCGAAAAAGAAAAAGGTTATTTTGAATTCACAAAGTACCGTGGTTCTGGAGGCAAGCGACCATCGCCAAACTTGTTGATCGGTTTTTGTGGCCATATCTTTTTTATCTTTTTTATCTTTTTCTTTCGCGGGATCTCCGTTGGGAAAATGGGTGGTACGTATGACGGCCCGGTTTTATGATAACCGCGTTTATAGCGCCGATAGTGCCCACATTGTTCATCACCATCGTCATCTTTTGATTGGTCTTTCCAATTGGAGATATCTCCACCAGCACGATAGGATGTCGTTGCACATGCAAGCGTCTGATATGCACGCATCTGACCAACCGCAGATTGTGGAACACACATCGCATGCGATGCTCCACCCAGTGATGCCAGCAACTCGTCATCGAACCCTTCTGGGTCGGAACCAACGAACAGGAATTCCCAACCATCAGTTCGTCGCTGGTTGATCAGATCGATGAGTTTTCTTTTATCTTTGAATTCCCGACTCGAATTCTCTTGTCCATCGGTAATGGTCATGAACAGGACTTTGGGTTTGATTGTATAGCGCGCGATGCGTTCCATCACCGTACCTATGGTTTTACCCATAGCATCGAAGAGTGCAGTATACCCATTCGGGATGTAGGTATCGGTCGTGAGGTGCGGGACACTTTTCACATCGATGCCATCGTGGATGATTGCATATTCGTGATTGAACAGAGCAACCGTTATTTTGGCGTTCCCATCGATACCACGTTGGGACTCAATGAACGTGTTGAACCCATCGATAGCGGCTTTGGACATCGATAGCATAGATCCACTCCGATCGATGACGCACACAATTTCACACGTTTCTGCTGCGGCGGGGATACAATCCCCATCTGCCACGTTTGTCATAAACACATATGGCAATCAAAACTATTTATAGTTATCCATACGATGCTATACGTTTGTCCATCAATTGTGGTACGATCTCCAATCGAACCAGATTGCCAAAAGAATTAAAACTATCGCGAGGATAACAAGCGCGAGTATCGATTCGCGAGTTGCCATTCTACTAGCAAAAAGATAGGAGAGAACTATGGAAATACAAC
>JBAZLE010000153.1:0-4628 GCA_041650455.1 Thermoplasmatota archaeon
ATTTTAATAGATCAGCGACTTCATGTATTTTTCTAGATTGGAGTATATCATCAATCTTTTTGTGGACATCTTCAGTAAAGCAATAAGACGAAGGGATGAGAGATGTCTTGTCTTCGACGTATGAAGTATATATACTTGATTTTAGTTCATTCGTCAGATGAAGTGGCCTATGCATTTTTTGTTGTCGATGAGTATGTTTTTTCGATGAATATGTTTTCGTCGTCTTTTTATAGATTCGTACGACAAGAATGATGATAAAGACAAGAAATGCAACCATCGGAATCATTGCATAAGGAAGCCATGATGATTGTTTTTCTTCATCAGTCCCTTCACTATATGCAGGAACCGCGAGTGTAATGGTTTTTTTATCAGTGTTATCAAAGTCATCTGTTGTAGTGAGAGTCACCGTATAGACACCCGGATTTGTGTAGGTATGATTTGGTGTTTTGCCTGTTGCTGCAGTTCCATCCCCGAACTCCCAATAATAGGATATGTTATTTCCAATGAAAGGGATGGTACCGGTGATGTTGAAATGACAGGTATGGTTGGCGGAGATGTTCAACGGTGTTCTGATGGAGTATGGAGGTGGTTCTACCGATGAACTTTGCTTGGTAACGGTGACAATAAGTGGATGAGACCAGTTACTATACCTACCGATTTCATCTTGTGCGAGCACGGTTATAGCGTAGGAAGAAATATTAGTCCAAGAGTGTGTTAAATTCACTGTCGTATTCGAGGGTGTTAAAGCAGTCCATTCACTAGAGATGTTATCACCCCAATCAAAGAGCAGTCGGATGGAATCCTCGTCTGGATCAGATGCAGAGCAGGAAAACGTGTAGAGTACACCAGGTTGGATTATGGTTGGTCCATCGGGTTGTTTTGGGGCTTGTGGGGGGTGATTCTGTTCTATAGGTGAAGGTGTAGTATGATCATCAGTAGGGTTCCCTTCGTTGCTATCTTTACCCTCATCCGGAGATGGTCCTCCTGTTTTTTCTGATTCGGTGGTAAAAATAAACCATTTTTTTATCGTTGTAATGCCATCGGTCGTATTCACATACCATGTATAGGTTGTTGAATATGATAAACCGGAGATGGTGCAGTGTTTGGTTCCATTTTTTGCTGCATGGACAGAGATATCTCCAATATCTGGGTTTGTCTGGATGGTATAACCAAAGGGTTTTCCTTCAGAACCCTGGATAAGGAGAGAGATAGTTGGGGTGCTGATCGGAACAGCTTTAGAACCATTAGAAGGGCTTATACTTGAAAGCAAGAGCGGGGTGTTTGCTAGCGCTGCTGTGGTAGTGAATCGATACCAGTGACGGGCCCAGTGTGTTCCATCGGTTGCATTGACATACCATCGATAGGTTGTTCCAGGGGTTAACCCAGCGATTGAACAGGTTTTTGTTCCGTTCACTGCGTTGTTGATTGAAGCGCGTCCAACGTTTGGGGAGGTTTGTATGGTATAATCAAAATGATTGCCTTCTGGGTCTCGGATGGTGACGCTTAACGAGTTTCGTGTAAGTGGGATATTGAGAGAGTTATTTGTTGTTGACAATGAGGTAAAGAGAGGAGGTTGATTTGCTGCAATAATCTGCACATTTCCTTCTGAGACAACCGTCTGTATGTACCCAGAGTTGTTCGTGATACCGACATTTTTAAGGGTAATCGCTGAGTTTCCAATTGTTGATTTCGCGGTGAACGATATTGAGACAAACGTTCCAGAAGAGGAAACACTCCCTGGTCCTAGTATTAGGCCGTAGATTTTGTCGATGACTCCTTTGGAATTATCAATTGAGCCGTTATTGAAAAATGTTCTATATCCATTGAAAATATCACCTTCAGATACTGAAGTTGCCTGAAGCAGCGTTGGATTGAAATTTATGGTAAACTCAAATGCCTTTATTCGTTGTCCAGGGATACAGTGGACGTTGACTATGAACGATTTTCCTGATGAGACCGCCTGGGTTGAAGGATTGATACGGATTATTGTATGTTCTAATGCCTGTACTGGGAAAAGAATAGAAGGAACGAGTAGGATTGCAAATAAGGATATGATGAGAATGTTCGTATACTTATTTTTTTTAAAAGTCAGAGGATGCATAAGTCTTACACGAGCCAGATTTCACTATAATGTTGCGAAACCAGCAAGATGTCTGCTAATTGGATACGACCATTGTTATCAACATCTTCGCGAATCCAACCAGGGGAACCGCTTTTTCCATAGTGTAAGGAAATCATCACCTGATCAAGGACATTACATTCACCGTCGTTGTTGATATCCCAATTCGGGGCCATGGAGAATGCAAAATTGTTTGAGGTCTGCATGATGTTATTTATGTTCCTCGCCCAAATTTTATAAGAATAACTGCCAATTTGTGAAAACGCTGTGTTTGTCCTGTAGTAGTAGGTGTTTGTGTCTTTTTTGATCATTGAGACGTTGCTATAGGTGCCTCTGGGGTTCTTGATGATGAGTCGAACATCGCTGATACTTGTGTCGGTTGTTAATGTACAACTAATATTCACCCATCCGTAGGAAGAATCGGTGTCGAGAGGTGTGGAATGTGTCAGTCTGGTTTTTGAAATTTCCAGGATATCACTGGTCTGTGAGAGGTACACGTTTACTACCATATCCCTCCTGATGGTAAAGGTAATCGGGTTTTTATTTCCTGAAAGGCTTCCGCCCCAAGAATCGAATACCCAACCCAACTGAGGTTTTACAGATAAGGTCACTACCTCTCCATCCATATACTGTGTTTTATAAGGGTCTCGTACAATAGTTCCTTTTCCAATTTTATTGATGGTAAATTGATGATAATCGATATTAGAGTCAGGATCATAGTGAGGAATATGTTCAGCAACAGCTATCCGACGATAGGTGTATAAGAAGTCTTTTGAGGAAGTTCCCGGGGATGCTGCCCCTTCTGTATCAAAGCATGCGACATAATTATAGGAGCCGTAGCCATAACCGGTGCCATGGGCTAACGCAACAATCTCGTTTTTCCCATCGTTATCGATGTCTTGGATAAGTATGCGATCTGAGCAGGTATGGATGTCGTCTTGATACGCAATTGTTTGATATTTGCCATGGGTTCCACTTATCAATTGGAATCCTGCACTGGTACCAAAGACCATTTCCATTTTTGTATCACCGTAAACATTTGCGATAACTGGGGATCTATGAAGCGAGGTAGAACCATCCCATCTTTTAAGAGTTGCTTCTGTAGTCCAGGTTCCTAAATCAAATACTTTTGCTGAACCACCATCCGCAGCGATAACTTCTAAACGTCCATCACCATCGATATCATAAACCGCAGGTGTATATACTTCACCAGTAGGTAATCCTAAATTTGTGCTTCCTTTGCGTATTTTCCCATCTTTTCCGTCAACAACGTATATTCCACCTTCAGGTTCAACGACGACATCTAAATATCCATCATTATTCTCATCAACTAGCACACCGCAGCTTGTACTACATTGAATTCCACGTTGACTCCATAACAGCTTTAAGTCGAGAGTCCAACAGGAAAGACCGGTATAATCTGGACCATAATCTCTGTCAACACTAACAATTTCTAATTTTCCATCATTATTTAAATCTGCACAAGAAAGACCACCATGACAAGGATGGAGGGGTCCTGGAAATTCTGCTTCTTTAGCTATCGAACCATTGATTCCCCATCGTTTCTGAATCGTTTTTTGATTGCTGTTATAACGATTTTGAGTTGTGTACACCCAAATATGTCCATTCTCATTGATGACTAACGCGGGTTTATCTTCTCGATTATTGGGATAGTGATGATTCCAAAGGATTTTCCCGCTCTCCGCGTGAAACGCGGTGATATTATGGTATCCATTAGCCAGCAGTTCCAGGTTGCCGTCGCCATCCAAGTCATGCAGGGATAGCACGGTGTGGCTGCCGAAATCATCGCAGTGATAGGTCCAAAAGGAAGCCCCTGTACGCGAGTTTAGTGCATAGATAGTTCCTTCGTCTTTAACGAGCGGTGGGTTGCGAATATCATGGTCATAGCCGATACAAAGGAATATCTCCATTCGCCCATCATCGTTGATATCCGCAGCGACTGGGGGAACATTTGAAGAATAACAATAATCTGTGGCTTTTGAGCCCCAACCTATCGGGTAGTAATCATCGAGATTTGTGGTCCATTTTTCTACAAAATTACAGGTGGAGGGGATGTCCGCTCTATTGATTGGAATAATAGGAAATATGATTAATACTATCGAACACGAAATGAGGAAAGAAGCGATTTTTTTATTTTTTGTGATAATTTGACACATTTCCCTTTTCTTCTTTTTTATCATCGCTTCCAAGTTCATTTCTCTTCACATACTAGGTCTAGATTTATTACTTCATCTCAGTTTGGTAGTATTTTCTCCTTCAAATTATTTTGGTATTACCAAAATATTAGCAATCTCTTATCCCACTCGGCCCCTTTTAGTCATTACTTTGAAATTAGTAATGAACTTAAAATATAAATACTTTTTTGATTGTCACAAGTTTTTACGCCGGAAGAATAAGCGCAGTTCTACTGCCCATGGAATATGAGACACCGTTTATTGTGATTGTTGATGTTGTAGTTGGAGAGATATTTGCGACAACAGTTCCGTTT
>JBAZLE010000154.1:0-4612 GCA_041650455.1 Thermoplasmatota archaeon
TTTCTTTACCATTTTCTCTAACGCAGCGGTCGCATCTTCCAAGTTTTTGCCGTTGCAGACCATCTTCCCTGAATCAAACAAGAGTATAACTGCATTTGGGTCCTCTTCCTTATAAACCACTCCAGGAAATACTCGAGGAGAATATTCGGAGACTTGAAGAAATTTCGACAGTTTCCCTAAAGGCAACTCCTGATGAAGGTCTGTAGATACAGTCACATTTTGCACTGAGATCTCTGGTGACTCAAAAACGTCCACACCTACCACGTTCAGACGATCAAGAATCATTCGGACAACATCACAGACCTCCTCCATGGTCTTCGGTCCGGTCATCACCACAGTTCCTGTGGAAGAAAGGGCTGCCATTGAGTGAGGATGAGGAAATTGGAAGATGATTGCGGGAACGTCCTCAGCATGATACTGTGCGTCAGGGAGAACCGTTGCAAGCTGGGGTAAGTCCAAGGCGGATGCCACTGAGAAAGATGTGATAATGTTTTCCACCTGGACCTCGGTCATAAGAAAATTCCCTCCTTGAAGTATATAAAGGCTTTTTATAAACATTTCGTAAAAAACGAAAATATCGAAAAAACACTACCAGACCTTATCGATATCGATATCCTCCTCGTCGGTCTCATCGGTTGTTTTCCTTCTGGTGTTCTTCTCCTCGGTCGCCTGATCCAGCAGCCCATGAAACTCATGGGCTTTCTCATGAATTCGCCGTTCACAGCTGGAAACAACCAGCTCCCCTCGTGTTTTTTCGATGAGGTTTCGGACCATGTCCTGCTTCTTTTTAATCGGAACCAAGGCAGAAGGATAATCAAAACTCATAATCGCGTCATAGATCCGATCCATATACCCAAGGTACTCGTTCGCCTTTGAGGTGTTCCCCTCAAGCATGAAATCCAACGCACCCCGACGCAGCTCACCAACGACATCACAGAGCCCGAGCAGATAGGCGTTATACGTTGTGTGAATCGAATCAGGATCAGGGAGGTCCATCCCTTTCATGATATGATATAAGCATTGAATCTCCACATATTCTTGTGCAGCATTCTCAACATAACCGCTATGGAAAACATCCGCATGGTCCTTAGTGATTTCATAGAGTTGTGTCAGTTTCGCAGCAGCCTGGTTTATAAACGACTCTGCCTCAGCCATCTGATTCCGATGGAGCTGTTGGATCCCTTTGCGGCACCAGATGATAATGTCGCGGGAGGCTTTCAACGCATCTTCTCGAATCTTTTCTTTCTCCCCGATATGGTTCTCGATTTTCTCTATGATGCCATCGAGATTTTTCATGACGTTGTTCTGACTTTCTTTTCTGCTCATTTCCCTTCCATCATTTTTTTGTTCACCCAAAACTCCGGGGTCTTCCCAGAGAGAGCAAGCATCATCTGCTCTGCACAAATCTTCCCAGCGCGAAGCTGTCCTTCTTTGGTCGAAGCGCCAATATGGGGTGTACAGACGACTTTAGGATGGTTTACCAACTCTTTGAAGGTCGGTGGCTCTGCGGCATAGACATCGAGAGCAGCGGCTTGCACTTTCCCGCTATTCAGATGTTTTAACAACGCCTGCTCATCAACGACACCACCACGGGCACAATTGATGAGGATGACACCGTTTCTCATCTTCTCAAAATCAGCTTCCGTAATCGTAGCTCCCTCTGTTTTCACAAACGGGATGTGCAACGAGATATAATCTGAGTTATTTAATAAGCGGTCCAACGACACCATCGCAAATTTCGCTACTGGGGCTTCTTTGATATATTTATCATAGGCAAGGACCCGCATGTTAAACGCCAAGGCTCGTTTCCCCAGCTCCGTCCCGATTCGACCGATTCCAATAATCCCCAGGGTTTTTCCGCACAGCTCCGCACCCTTGAAGGCTTTCTTCTCCCACAACCCTTGTTTCATCGAATGATCTGCTTGTGGGATGGACCGGGATGCAGCAAGCATCAGACCAAACGCAAGCTCAGCGACACTTTCCGTTGTTCCGGTCGGCGCGTTCACCACCTTGATATTACTCTTCGATGCAGCAGCCAGGTCGATATTATCCACCCCGATTCCCGCTCGTCCGATCACCTTGAGGTTCCCTGTTGCACCAGCGGTGATGACATCCCCGGTCGCTTTTGTCCTACTGCGGACCATCAACCCATCATACAGAGAGATTTCCTTTAGCAACGTCGCAGGATCCATTTCATTGAACATCACCTCATGACCAGCATCCTTCAACTGTTGAATAACAGCATTTTCTATTTTATCAGTGATAAGTATTTTCATTATCGTACCTCCATGGGGGTGTATCACCACGAGGATAAAAACGTTTACGTTTCTACAGGAGTTGACGAAAATCAATCCCCAGGTACTCTGCCTTCTCCCCCAGTTCCTCTTCGATCCGTATCAATTGATTATATTTCGCGTTCCGATCACTTCTTGCTGGCGCCCCGGTCTTAATCTGCCCAGCGTTTGTTCCCACCACGAGGTCAGCGATGAACGTATCCTCGGTTTCTCCACTGCGATGGCTGACCACTGCAGTCCAGCCCTGATCCTGAGCCATCTTAATGGCATTGAGCGTCTCTGTAACCGTCCCAATCTGATTCAGTTTAATCAACACCGAGTTGGCAGCCTTCAACTCAATCCCTTTTTGGATACGTTTTGTATTGGTCACAAAGAGATCATCACCGACAATCTGCACCTTCCCACCGAGTTTCTTTGTCATCTCCACCCAGGAACCCCAATCATCCTCCGCAAGACCATCCTCGATACTGACGATAGGATACCGGTCACAGAGATCAACATAAAAATCAACCAGCTCCCCACCAGAATACGATTTCTCTCCGATCTTATAGATGCCATCGTAGAAGAACTCACTGGACGCAGGATCAAGAGCGATCTGTATTTTCCCAGCATACCCCGCGTTTTCAACCGCCTTCAACATCAGGGTAAGTCGTTCATTGATATCAACTATCTGAGACGGAGCAAAACCACCTTCATCCCCAATCAGAATACCCCCTGCGCCAAACCTCCCTTTCAAAAGCTTTGCGAGATGGTGATAACTTTCCGAGATCATCCGGATCCCCTCAGTAAAAGACCTCGCACCCGTTGGCATGAGCATATGCTCCTGGATGGAGTTTTCCTGCCCGGCATGCTTCCCTCCGTTGATCACATTGCACATCGGGACAGGTACACGATGAGGGATCTCACCAAACAACTCACCGATATACACATACAGGGGGACATCGGTCGCCGCTGCCCCTGCCTTTGTGATTGCCATAGACACCGGTAGCATCGCATTCGCACCAAGTTTCCCCTTATTCTCCGTTCCATCAATCTTTAACAGAAGATTATCGATAGTCTCCTGATGACGACAATCCAACCCTATCAATTTCGGGGCGATCTTCTTATTGACATTCTCAGCAGCCTTCAACGTCCCTTTCCCAAGATACCGTGTTTTATCGCCATCCCGTAATTCAAGAGCCTCGTGTTGACCCGCGCTTGCCCCACTGGGAGTCATCGCCCGAAACACACCTCGCTCAGTAGTGACATCCACCTCAACCGTTGGATTTCCTCGAGAATCAAGAACCTCACGTGCTTTTATGGAGATTATCTCAGACATGATTCAACTCCCCGCCAATTCGCACATCATAAGGTAGCGACCTTTTTAAAAATATCGTTAAAAAAAGTCCTACAGAAACACTTAAGAATAGAATCTGGTTTTTCAGCATTGGAGGTTGTAAAAAATGGTTGATGTGAACACCATGGTTATCGCATTATTTATTATTGTTGTTTTTCTGATAGCAATCCTTGCGTCAGCAATAAAGATTTTACCGGAGTACCAACGAATCGTCATCTTTCGATTAGGCAGACTGCTTGGAATCAAAGGCCCAGGGCTGGTATTCATCATCCCCATCATAGACAAACCTATTCGTATGGATTTGAGAACACGAGTCATTGATGTGCCAAAACAACGTATCATCACCAACGATAACGTGACAGTAGATGTGGACGCGGTGGTCTATTTTAGAATCACTGACCCGCAAAAAGCAATTGTTGAAGTACAACGCTATGACATGGCAACCAGCTTACTTGCACAGACAACCCTCAGGGACATCCTTGGTCAAAAAAACCTCGATGAACTGCTATCACAACGAGAGGAACTAAACAAAAATCTTCAAACAATCTTGGACACTGGCACAGACCCCTGGGGAATAAAAGTATCCGCGGTCACGTTACGAGATGTCTCACTTCCGGAAGAAATGCTCCGGGCAATCGCAAAACAAGCAGAAGCCGAGCGAGAGAAGCGGTCACGGATCATCATGGCAGAAGGGGAACTTCTTGCCTCTGCAAAAATGACAGAAGCAGCAAAACTGTATGAAAAAACACCGATTGCGTTACGTTTACGAGAGCTGCAGACCCTTACAGAGATAGCACGTGAGAAAAACCTTATCATCGTCCCTGGCGGTGAAATTGGCACAATGGCAGGGATGGCAAAAGCAATGACGAAAAACACCGAGAAATGAGACACAGTACCGTTCCTCTGCTTTTTTTCTTTTTTCTTCTCCTTCTTCTCTCAGCAGGAACAACTGCGCAGACCACAGATGTTCTCCTTGTAGAAA
>JBAZLE010000155.1:0-4585 GCA_041650455.1 Thermoplasmatota archaeon
GTTGGACATGTGGCGAAGGAAAAACAACCTGAACCTTCGCAGAAAGAAGAAGCAGCTGAGGAAGAATCTGCAGAAGAAGCTCCTCCTCAGACACAAATGAAAACAGAGTAAAAAACTGTATTGTTCCGCACCACGATGCATCGATTATCACCGTATTTTCTGAAGAGCTAGCTATTTAAAGATTGAGTCGATACAATATTAGGGACTGGAGAGAAAAGTATGGTGAATTGTCCAAAATGCGGAACAAAAAACGATGAAGACGCCACCTTTTGTACGCACTGCGGAGTATCCATGCATTCTGATATCGGAGCAACGATGGAAACACAAGCGAAACAATTCGCACAACACATGGAACAGATGGGGAAGAAAGTCGGGGACAATATCGCACAAGCAGCAAAAAAAGCTCAGCAGACCGCACAGAAGGAAGCCCGCGACGTCGAACAGCGAATGGACCGGATGAGCAAACGTGCGGAGAACTGGTACGAAAAGAGTTTTGGTCCTTTTGGTCCGTTACTTGAAAGCTTCATTTTCTTAATCGTGTTCCGGCTCATCATCCTTGTCATGGAATATCTGAATCAACAGACCCCGGAAATTCGCACCGTCGCAGCAATCCTGCTTGCCTATATTCTCCCTCTCTTCGCATTAAGCCTTCTTTCGAATTACACACAATACCTTTCAAAAAAATCCTTCTCCTTCAAAGTATTCTCCCCGCTCTTGTACGCCATTTTTTTCGTCTTGCTCTGCTGGATCATTGCACAGATGCTTTCTGATGCAAGTACGCAGTTTTCCCTGGCTGGACTCCAGACTGCAGCAGTATCACTTCAGAACAGCCTGCCGAGCATTTTTATCTTCGTCCTGCTCATTGGATATGTGATTCTCATGGTGAATCTCCCAAAGGAAAAAGAGAAAAAACCATAAAAAAAAGGGTATAAATAGTACGTCTGATTATCAGATGGTTGGTTGGAGGTCAAAGGCATGGTATATTGTGCGAAATGCGGAACAAAGAACGAAGATGATGCGACTTTTTGTAAAAACTGTGGTGCGTCACTGACTGGCTCAAGAAAGGAGTATGACCGGCAGCGGGAGCAACGCTGCGAGGATGAATGCGCTGGAGGGAAAAGCAGCCGTGGGTGGACCATGTTCTGGGGGGTCATTATTGTCCTGATTGGTCTTGTGATCCTCTTTGAAGTGGTCATCAAAGATATGGCAAAAACCTATTCGTGGCTTTCCTGGGTCAACACGGTGCAATGGAACTGGATTTTCGCGGTGGTCATCGCAGTGTTCATCATTATCTTTGGCGTTCGTCTCATCTCGAAACATTAACCAGTTTCTCGGAACATTTTACAGGGTTCAGGACAATGGGTGCAGAGGAGTCTATGATGCCATTTCGAGAGATGGATTCTGGTGTCCAGCCAGAGGACACAGAGCAGGATGGTAAAAAAACCATAGATGATTTTTCCGGTGATTGCTCCGACTGCGATGGTGATGGAAAAAAAGCTCACCGGTAGCATGCTGTTGATCACAATATGGACGATAGCATATCTACTTCGAATGAGGGTTTCGCCATACACCATGGCAAGAAGGACCCATCCAAGGAGAAGCAAGAAATACGACAGTATTCTTGTGGGTTGAACATCATATATCATAGAAAGGACCATGAAAAGAATTGCGATGCACAATCCGATGAAGAGGCCAAAGCACCCGGCACACCAGGTTTTTTTCTTCCATTGGATAGTATGATTCTGAAACGGTACGCACGCTGGGTGATGACCTTGGAACGATCGTTTCACCGAGGGCTGCTCATTTTCTTCTTCGTTTGTAGACCTGCGGAAATATCCTCCTATCCAGTTGGGTCGGAACGTAAAAGAGATGCCAAGGATGCAACAGAGGATGAAGAGACCAGCGATCCCGAGTTTCTCTAGAAATGGGATGGGTGGGGATGGTGAGGGTGCGGATCCTACAAAAAGAAGAATCAGTACCACCGCGATACTAGAGAATGCAAGATACAAGTAAAGAACATGGGTGTCTTTCATATCAATCTCCGAAGTTTCCCAAGGACGAACTGTCCGGCCATGTGCTGGTACATCCTTCGTTTCAACTTGTTCTTCGCAAACACCCCGCTGACGCCTCGTGTCAATGACCCATAAAACGTTTGATAACACCGCCAGAGTTCCTCCTGAACTTGTTTTCGTGTGAGTGTCTCTGTTGGCATGATCGCATGCGTCATATCATAATTGGTATAATTTGTATCTTCAATCCACCCATTTTTCTTTGCGGTATCATAATAGATAGTCCCCGGGAACGGAGTGAGCGCGGTATAAATCGCAAAATCAGGGGAAAGATCGACCGAATATTGTCGAAGCTGTTCGATCGACTCATGCGTGTCTTTCCGCCCCCCGATCACAAACATCGCTTGTGAGAAAACATCTTTTTCCTTCAGTATCTTCATTGCTTGATACGCATCTTGTGTGGTAATCCCCTTCTTGTATTCCTGTAACATCTCCTCTGAATTCGTCTCAACCCCACATAAAATCCAGTAGGTGCCGACCTCGCGAAGGTATCCAATCAGATCAGGATGATGCGCGACATCATCGGTTCGCGCCTGGAAAAAAAGCATGATATCCTCCTTGCAAGGCTTTTGTCGGAACTCTTCGTAAAGTTGTTTGCCCCGGACGCTCAGCCGCATATGATCATCTGCGAACCAGATAAACACCCCTCCGAAGGTGTCATGCAGGTATTCAATTTCATCAGCAATACGTTTTGCTGATTTGGTTCTCCATCGACACCCCCAATGGTTCCATTGGGTGCAAAAGGAACAATGATGTTCGCAGCCTCGTGCCCCTTCCAGAATCATGTATCTGGTGTTTCTTCCTGCCATCATCGTGAAATGATATCGGTGCAGGTTTTTTTCGACGAGGTGATACGCAGGGTAGGGAAGGGTATCAAGATTCTCCAGCAACGGCCGCATAGGATTATGAACAATAGCAGTATTTCTCCGGTATGAAATCCCCTTCACGTCACTCATCTTCCCTTTGTTTTGTACTGTTTTTATCAGATCCACAACGGTCTGTTCCCCTTCACCTCGGACGATATAATCGATCTCTGGATACGTTCGAAGGGATTCCTCCGCGGTAAAGGAAAAATGAATGCCCCCTGCGACGGTGGTGATCTCCTTGCTGACGGTTTTTGCTACCTCACAGGTCCTTGCACAGGTGTACGCATTGGTGGTAAAACCAGAGGTAAGCACCATGGATGGTTTGGTTGATGCAATGTAGTTCTCCAGACCTTTCCAGGTAAGTCTCTCCGCTTGACAATCAACAATCTCTATATCGATTCCTGGGAGTTCTCGTTCGACATACGCTGCAAGGATTAACAAGGAGGATGGTGGCGAGAGGTACTCCCCCATGACAAACCAGAAGATTCGTGGCGGTTCAACAAATAACACTGATGGTTGCACAGTCTCCTATTTGGTAATGCAGACGATGTAGAAATAAATTCTTCTCTCTGTACTGCTCGTCTGATCGAATTAAAAAAAAAGGAGAAGGGAAGGGATTAGAAGAACTTCCACACGTCGATTTCTTGATAGTTTTCGTTTCCCTCTTTATCATATGCTTTGACGGTCAGGGTATGTCTGAAAAACGCGGTCTGGTTCCATAGCCACGTGTACGGCTCGGTCGTATCTTCCTCAAGCAGCTGCATATTCACGTAGAATTCCACCCGGTCGATCCCGGAATCATTGTCCTTCGCGTCCACCTCGACGGTAATTGGCCCGATGATCAGCGCCCCAAACGACAGCGGCAGGAGTGGCATGTCGAGGAAATAGAGGACGTTTAATGGTTTAGTGATCTGCACCGTTGGTTTTGTGGTATCCGGAACAGGACAGATGACCACTGCCTGCTCAATGACCGTATAGTTATACCCTGCAGCGTAATCAGACAGCCACCATTGGCAGTCGATGTCCGGTTGAGGGGAACCAACAGAGACGTTGTAGATATCATGCGAGACGTTCGCGGCATCATTATGGTCGTCTGCCGCGGGATTCGCGATATCCAACGTCGGATCGCTCAGTCCAATCAGGAAGTCCTCGGAGTTGACCCCAGCGCAGGTAACATAATGTCCCGTCCGTCTCTCAGAATGCGGTGGTGGATTGAAATATTCTGTTCTGAAAGCCCAGTCAAAGGGGGAGCCGTAGGGGTCTGCTGGCATACCACGCATCCATCCTGTCCCTGGTGGATAGGGATTTCCTGGGTCGAAGTACCATTGATAATGATACCCGGTCTGCAGTTGGACGACATCAAAATAGTGCATCATTCCCGGAGTCAATGGAACCGCGGGGTCGAAATCAAAACGTACCCAGGTCGGGGCTCCAAGCACGCCAGGATTCATTGTCACCGTACCAATTGGTGTCGCTGATGATGCGTTATACACATTGATTTGGACATCACAGGAGGAACCAGCACTCTGAAGAAGAATTTCTATTGCATCCAGTCGTTGTACCGTTGGAATAAATTCTTGATAATCAGTCCAACTAGTGACTTTGCAAGGCTCAAAGAGCGCTCCGTTGTTTTGCGCTTGGTCAATTAGC
>JBAZLE010000156.1:0-4583 GCA_041650455.1 Thermoplasmatota archaeon
ATTTCCTGCATGGTTTTCAGATCCTTTGTCACCGTGGGCAGTTTACTGCGCACATCCGCTCCGATTTCACCGCGTTCGACAAAGATGACATTGGTGACTCCAAGCGCGCTGAATGCACTGGCTGTCGCCGTTGGAACACTATCCGGGGTGACATACAGGAGTGGTAGGTGATTCAAAGACGCAATCACTGCAGCATTGGCTGCTGAAATCTCTGCATCAGCGCGGTCTTGATTCACGGTTCGTACATCCACTTGAAGGGTGTATTTCACGTCAGCCCCCTCGGCGTTCCGGGGGACAACAATCGCGGTCCAGAGACCTTTTTCAGGGTGAAGAACCTCTGCGGTAAATTCTGTATGAGGCGCTGGGTTCCAGCATCGCCATGGGTTAGATGCAGGATTCTCAAGTCCATTCCAAACATGAATGGGGTTGACTGGGCCATTCCAGGCAGCGGGGATGGGAGATCTCAGGTTTCCTTGGGGGTCAACGAGGAACACGAGAAGATCGGATGGTTGATCTGTACTGAGGAGCGCATTGATGACGGCATCATTTGAAGTGACTCGGAACCGGTATCGGTCACCAGCATGCTTTGTGATACGGATAAGATCATAGGAGGTGTTGCCAAGACCGGAAAGAACTGCCCAGAATCCCATCCGGGTGACAGGGAAGTAGATGTCCCCTGCGTCACCGGTTCCATCATAGGGGACCGGCCAATCATCGGTGGCAACATCCATAAATTTGGGGAATGCTTGGGTAAGTACAGCCCCAGCTGCACTAGTACTTGCCACAGAGATATCTGTGGTATTAACACTGATCGCACCCCATTTGGGCCCAACGAACATCATATATCCAAAATTGCCAGAGAGTTTTGGATCATCATTTTGTATTTCATCGACTTTCACCGTGCGGGCGAGTGTTTTTGTTCTTTTTACTACGGTCTTTGTTGTATCCTCAAATGAACTGCCATCAACAGCGACAACCGCAGTCTGCGAGGATGTCCATCCCTGAGTTGCTAGTTCAGCGGCCGCCTGAACGGGATCTGTAGGGAGCGTGTATTGATCGGGGGTTTTCCCGAATATCCCAAGATAGTCCCCCCAATCATCCACGAGGTATTGTGTCATGTCATTGACCGTTCCAAATTCAGTTGGGTCATCATAATACGCCGTCGGAGTTGAGTCCCCCGTATAAATAATCGGAGCCAGGTATCGTTTTCCGGCGTCGAGATAGTTGCAGGCGGGAATTGCAGCCAGGTACCCAAAATCATCTTTGGTACTGTCTGGATCATTTGTCACCGTAACTGTCTTAGCGATAGGGGTGATTTGTGGTTGTGAGATAGGATCGGGAATGTCTCCGCTGGTTTCAATAGCAACAGTGAGGTTATAGGGACCCGCCCCATAGGAATAATATTTCCATTCTGTCGGTTGAGGACAATCGACCCATCCTGGGAAGATATCCACCCGGATGCTCCATTCTCCGGTGGCATCCGCTGGATAGTTGAACTCATCATCATAGTATTGATTTCCTTCATAGACCAGGAGGCCGCTTGGGTTGTAGAGCTGCAGGTCAAAATCAGTCAGATACATAATATCCTTCATTTTTAGGATAACATGAATTCCTTGTCCGGTCGTTGCTTGGACCTTGTACCAGTCATAGGGATCGTTCATATCGAGATATCCAAAGTAGGTTCCTGGTGTCAGAAGTAATGCGGAAGTGCGGACATTTGGAGCGTCACTTCCACTGTTCGCATCATTCTGGTTGATCATGGTCACCGTAAAGGTGTATTGACCAGTTCCGGTTCCACTTACATATTTTATCCAGACATACCATTTTCCAGTATACGTGGCTGTGTACGTCATGGTTTCAATGCTGCTTCCTGAGTTATTTGAAGATGTCACCATGACGGAATCAACGGTCCATAACGAGAGGTCTACATCAAACCCAGCGGGTGGTGTGACTGCGAAGGTGAACTGTTGTCCTTGACAGACGGAGAAGTAATACCAATCATCGGTATCGGTCGAGGAGATTTTCCCGGAGACTCCACGTCCAGGTGTATCATCAAGAAGTTCACCGGGATATAAGGGTGTGGCTCTGTTTAGATCTCTTCCGGCATCTTTTTTATACCCTGCGTCATCATTATCCGCAACGTTTGTGGATGCAGGATCTGGGTCGAGCAGGTAGTAACTGCGATCCAACACAAATGGTTCATTACTATCTGGAGAATAAAAATTCTTTTGTGAACCATGGTTTGTTGTTGGAATAGTGTATGCGTTCGTAGCGAATGTACTGCTAGGAACAAGCAATGCGGTCCCGATAAATAACAACGCTATGACAACTGCCTCTATTCTTGATTTTTTAGAAGTTTTCTTATTATACATACTTACCCCCTTTAAATATAAAGATTATATAAAGGACCGATATATATATCTTTTGCTTATTGTAATAAGATAGGTTACAATAATCCTGGTTTTCGTTCAATCAGAGCCATTTGATTGAATTATAGAGAATAGAGAAAGAAGAGATAGAAGCGACACAGGCAAAGAGGGAAAACCTTTCGTTGATTAAGTTTATAAGGATTCGTAGTATTTGACGCGAAATGGTTCCCATGATGATCGCAGTAAGCCCGGTGGTAAATCAAGTTCTTGGGTATCTTTTTGTCATTCTTCTTCCTATCTTTGCGTTGTATTTTGTCTATTTAATTATTACAAAAGCATTCCGTGACATAGGTTTTTCATCCCTTGAAGCGGTTATTATTGTGTTTGTGTCATTTCTACTTGGATCAGGTTTTATTGACGATTTTGTAGGAATACGTTTTTCGAATCTCCCCTTGTTTTCGTACCAGACGAATTGGATGGTCGGGATCAATGTCGGTGGTGCGGTCATCCCGATCCTACTCAGTCTATATCTGTCTATAAAAAATAGGTTACGACCAGTACTTATTTTGCTTGGAATCGGAGTGATTTCTGCGGTGACCTTTTTTGTCACCTATCCTGATCCAGAAAAGGGCATCGTCTCCCCGTTCCCCTATTGGCTCCTCCCAATCATCATCACAAGCATCGTTTCCATTGTTCTGGCTTGGGACAATAAGCAGAAAGCAGCACCATTCGCCTATACCATTGGAACACTGGGGGTCCTTCTCGGGGCAGATGGGTTACATCTGATGAATCTACTACAGAATGAGGTGGAATCGACACGATACGCGGTCATCGGTGGAGCAAATGTGTTTGATATGGTCTTCATCACGGGGATTCTGGCAGTGTTCCTTGACGGGCTTTTGATTATTCAGCAGAAAAGGAAAAAAGATACGTAGACCGTCCTCTTCTGTATTTCCCGGAGGAGTGTTTCTTTTTTGTCTGTATATTTCAGTGGGAGCGATGCTTCTGCTCGTTTCTCATCCCCCAGGGAGCCCACATTGCTGCAAGCAGACCACCGGCGATGAGCAGGACAACGATGGAAATCGCGAGATTTTGTAAAATACCATAGGGTTCTGCAAGCATCCAGAACCAATAAATCAAAAAGAGAAGAAACGACAGGCCAACGAGAATCGAAACCCAGAACCGCCATTTGAATCCTTTTTGCTTCCAGACTTCTTTTTCAACAGCAGATTGTTTACTATACGCCCAGAACGCCCAGGGCGCACCAAGGACTCCAATCAACAGCAACAGCGACAGGAGGAAAATGGCGACGTTTTTCTCCCAGGAATACGCACTTGCATAAAATACAAGCCACAGCAGAAGAAAGACAAGCCAGCCGACACCAACAAGGATTGAAAGGGTCACTCTCCATGCAAGACCGTCTGTTTCTTTTTCCATAGCAGTTGATTCCTCGTTCATGAGACTCACCCAGAGATCAGAGATCCTTCCAGATGTAGACAAAGAAATCATCGTGGAGTATATAAACGTAACAACACAGGAAAAAGACGGGCATGCCTGCTGCGAGTTCAAACGATAGAGACATCGGTGACAAAAGATGCTCTTCTGTGTTTTTCGTTGTATTGCGCAGGAAAGTCGGACTACGACTGGACGGTTCGCGTTGTAACATGAACTCTCGACAAAGACAAAATAAATTTGCAATGGAGTAACGAACTCGTATCCAAAGACACGATGTGACCATCCCCACGTAACTTGCTCCGTCCGAATCCAGAAGGTCTGCTCAACGTCCTAAAACACCATACGAACGATTCACCGATACACTTATAAAAAGGGTTCTTCTTCGGAATAAAAAGAAAAACAGGAGGTATATCTGATAATTATCAGAAAACTTTTAATAAAGACCTACTATTTTACCTCCACGTTTTTCCGTTGAGTACGAGGCAGAAAATGGACGAGGAATCGCTTGAAGACATGGTGCGAAAAAAAGATGAGTTACAAGAAAAAGCGAATCAACTGAAGAGAAGCCGAGACCAGTTGCATGACCAGTCGAAAAAGATGGCACGGGAACGCGATGAACTGAACGCAAAAGTTCGACAGATACGAAACCAGATTGGGGAACATAAGAAAAAACGCGATGAACATAACGAACGAGTCAAGCATGCAAAAGAACAACGAAATGAATTTCTCAGCCATCACCTCGAGTTAAAAAGAAGGACA
>JBAZLE010000157.1:0-4575 GCA_041650455.1 Thermoplasmatota archaeon
AACCAAAACCTGATACACGGCATTGCTCCGCATGTAGTGTGTTCACATTAGAATACAATACAATATGTTCACATAGGTTGCCATATGTTCGTTACAAAACCCCCGGACTTTGGTGGCCCTACTCGAAAGTGAATTTTAGTTAAGGTAGAATAAAGCTGAAATTAGTTTAGAGAAGAACTGAGAGGAGGGTGACGACATCACCCTCTTTGGTGAGTCCGGTGAGGCCATCGGGGGCAATGACAACGGATTCTTCGCCCCAAGGGGTGAAGACCAGGAACCTATCGCCCTCTTGTTCGCCGGGCCAGAGGGCGAGGCGTTCAGCGGGGGAGAGGGAAGAGAGCTTAGTGACCAAGGCGGCCTTGGCGTCTTCCCGAGCGGAAGAGGCAGCAGCACAGTTGAGTTTATATTCCTCGACTGATTGGATGCGTTCAGCTTCTTTTTTAGAGGCAAGCTCAGCGGCGGCGAGCTTCTGGGCGGCCAAAACTCGGCCAACCTCAACGATCTGATCCTCGGTGGGGGTGATGGGGGATTCGTAACAAGAAGTGGGCTTCTCGAAGCGGGAGAAGTCCTTATTAGAAGTATCGTCGGTGTGCCAAGACATGGTGTAAGTCTCCTTCTATGGACATAATACAACTTTTAGTTATAGAAATAAAGAATAGAAAATAAGAAATAAATGAAAGCTGAGGGTGCGCAGGCGGGAGCCCTCGTGATAACCCTGGGGTGTTTTACGGGGTGAGATCGAACCAGCCCCCTACATTAAAGTGGCCAAAGTGGGTGTTTAGTTATATTCCATATAAAGTTTAATTCATTTGTAACGCGGAGCGTCAAACCTCCAAGGGGTTCGACCTGGGTGTTTTACGGGAGCGGATCAAGACCCCAGGGGGTGGGTTGATTTATTGGATGAATTATTATGATGCAGAATCATACCGATTCTTTTTTGACACATTTAATGTGTATACGGCATAAGGGTAAAGCCACAGAACCCTGGGGTCTATATCGTGATGTAGTGTAGTGTATGGCAACATATGGTGGGAAAATAATTTATTTTATTTTGGAGTTCAGGACCCCCAGGGAGGAACTTTAACCTCCCATCAAGGTAATGGGTTCGGCCCGAAGGGGCCAAACCCCAACATCAAGGGGGCTTGGCTGGAACTTTACCAAAAATAAAATTATTTTTTCTGTAGGGTCATGTAGGGAAGTGTACCTGGACTCAACTTTTTTTCAAATTATTTTTTAGAGGTTCAGTTACCCTTTTATATCTTTTACATCTTTTCTCTTTATAAATCCTGCATAAAATTGTATTACGTCCATAAGGGCGGTGCTCGGGGCCATGGAGGGTCCAAAGAGGCCAGTCAGAGTAGAGACGCTTCGGGGGAGTCTATCTTGACGGTCAAGAAAATCTGGACATTCCTCCCCGAGGCATCCCCACTCCTCCGGGGCTTTTCGGTACTGTCTCCCTGCTACCACAAGGAGGTCCAGCAACCCACCCGGAGCCTTCTGATGACGTAATACAACTTTTAGTCAACAATATAAAGAACAATAAATCGTTCAGGCACCTTACCTGAAAAAAGTGACCACAACTAATTCGTTTGGTCCAAAGGAATTAAATGGTGCCAACTTTTCAGGGGGTATTGAATTTTGCCAATGTAGTGTAATGTAGTGTATGGCAACATATGGTACTTTCACAAAAGCAACCCAAATGAATTTTTGTTCTTTATAATGCTGCATAATCGTTGTATCCTGTTGGTGGGCCTAGAGGTTTTGGCCCAAAGGAGCAACTATCATGACCACCATCGAAATCAGTCTTCATGACGAAATCATTGCAAAGGCTGAAGTCGCCATGGTTCCAAACAAAGACGACATCCTTAGCCTAATGGCAGATAAGAAATTTCAGCAGTACCGAGTACTCTACCGCAGCATGGAGTTGTTTCAACCCAGCGGTAGTATCTTTGACCCCTGCCTCATTTCAGGGCCGGTCACCGTAGTGGTGGCCGAACTATAAAGGAGAACTCCCATGACCGTCAACACCGTAGGTTTTGTGACTCAGAAGCGTGAACTCACCATCACGGAAGTGCCGAAGCTCCTCCGTGTTGTCGAAGAGGCCCTCATCGGGTTGTTCCGCCTCGATAACCCCCAGTGGTCCATGTTGCGGGACCAACACCAAAATGGATGTATCCAAAGCGAGCTAGCAATGAGTTCTGCTCATTTGATGGTGAACTTTAGATACCATGATGCGAGTCGGATGCTCAGTATCTTCTTCGATTGCTCCTGCGACTACGAGGAACAATACGAAGGTGATAAAATCATCTTCTCTATCGGGTGCAACGAGGATGGCAAGAAGGTCGTTCAAGCTGTACTGAATAACCTCAAGAACCTCAACCCCGGCCACCTTGATCCCATCTACCAACAGGACCTCTACTACTGCGCCTGCGACACCGATGACGAGTGGGTGAAGCTCTGAACCATGGGAGGGTCATCACCATGACGATCTTGACTGTAAAAATGCCGCCCGATACTGACAGCGACTACTTGACGACGGTCGATGCAATGCCACCCATTGAACGGGCGTTCTACCGGGCCTTCGATACCCTGATGATAGAGGTCGGGAAGGCGATAGACCGGCTGGATGAACACAACGAATACCGATGGGAAGGTCATTCCTTCTCGGTCGTGTTCAAACGCTATACCGTTGAGCGAGGTCGTGTAGTAGACAACCAACCCAAGGCCATCGCGGGGGTCTCGTTGGACGGCCAGAACTTCAGGGTCACCAAAGCCGGTGAGTGCCTTGGCGGCCACTTCGATGCTGTGTACCCGGTCGATACTTCGCCCCAGGTGTTGGCCAACGTCATCATCGAGATGCTGAAGTAGGGGGGTAAATTTTCAGACAAATTTAATTCCTTTGAACCAAAGGAATTAGTTTAGATGATTTTTTCCCCCTTACCAAGGAGCCCACACCATGGACCCCCATATCGACAATGAATTTGACAAGGCGTACGACACCCTGGGGGCTGATCTCATTGGTTGTCTCCATGAGCTAGACCCTCAACATGACTACCGGGACCGCAACGGTACGTTTGCCGTGGAGATCGAACGGAAAGGTACCAAACAGTTTGTGGTCATCACGTTGCAGGATTTTGTCTTCCATCTTGTTAATGGGAAGCAAGACCGGTACGAGAAGATCACCATCCCGGTCAGCCATTTAGCCGAGGCCGTGCTTTTTCTTTTCAAATAAAAGAGCACCACACCATGCCGACCATGCGAAGCCCCCGAGCTTCAACCCGCCCCCTAGACACAATTAATGTTGTGGGCCTGTATAGTCAAAATGGTAGGAGGGTTCAAGGTTATGAACAACATCCCCATGGCGTGGCGGTATCGCAATGGGCCGCCCAAGTCCTACGTCATCTTGATGAATCAGGACCAAAGTATCCACCACATCATGATGCATGAAATGATCTCCATTGCGGAGGAGGCACTGAAGACCGAGATGCAGAAGATTCTTCAATGGGAAGAATACCCTTATGTCTCGGATGAACTCCGGGTTACCAAAACAGCAGAATATCATTTTCTGCGGACCACCACCCCCTATCGTTTGATCATCAGTCACCCCGAAATCATGATGCCGTATTTGAAACAACATTACCCCAAAGCTCATCATTATTTGACGGCCACCTGATCGGAGCATCATCATGGTAGATTTTAAAAAAGCACAAAAGGGCCGGTACGCCAAGCTCCTCAAGGACGGGTATCAAACCAGGGTCACCCAACCAAACGGTACTGTTGTGATCACTGATGTCCCACCACGAAACAGTAAGGCCCCCAGGGACTCCAAGAAGCCTCGTAGGCGCTACGTCTATGCCGTGGTGGTCGTCGATATGATACACCCCCCTGCCGTTCATTCTGAGCCCCTCTACGCTGTCCACAGTACCGAGAAGGGGGCCACCAAGCATTACCAAGACGTAGTACAGAATCGTTTGGAAAAGTCTCAAAACAAACTCTGGTGGGAAACTTCCGGCGAAATACTGAATACCCCCCTTGGTAGTTCAACTGAATGTATCCGCCGAGCCTTGGTTGATTATATGGAAGGTCAGGATCGCTACCAACAAGAAATCCGCGTCATGAAGTGTCTGATCCGCCCCCGCACCTAATTCATCCATATCTCGTACAATCATTAATTCAATCATGTGTCACCCTATACCGCCCCCTGGGCCTTATGGGGTCAAACTAATGACCCCAGGGGTAGTTTGATTACTTTAGGACACCCCTGGGGTTGATTTATCGAATATACCCCACACCTAATGTAATGTATGGCACTATATTGTAGTGTATGGTACTAATCTGTATTATGTGGGGTCACCATACAGTGCCATGACTCAAATTTTTTTCGTGTGGGGGCGTGTAGCATAACCGCGCCATTAACCTCCAAAAGGGGTCAAAAAAGCCCTTTTTGGCGGGTTTAACCAACACGTTCTTGATGCTGAGTAGTTCGTTCACATTAGGTTCATATGGAAAAATTTCCCCTCTCTCCCATCCCTTTCTAAAGTGACCCCCATCCCTTTCTAAAGTGACCCCCATCCC
>JBAZLE010000158.1:0-4542 GCA_041650455.1 Thermoplasmatota archaeon
GCAAGTAATTTTACTAGCTTGGGTTCTGAGACAATCGCTCCTTCCGGTATGTTCTCAAGAACTTGTTCGATCAGGGAAATCGATTGTTTTACTTCCAGGAGACGGACAATGATGCGATCATAGACATCACCGTTTACCTCACCAGTGAGGATGTCAGGGGTGATGTAATCGAAATCAAGGTCGCCATACGCAAAATAACTCTGATCAAGACGGACATCTTTTTTCACACCAGACGCTCGCGCAGTCGGTCCCACAGCTGCTAACTTGAGGGCGTCTTCTTTGGTAAGGATGCCACAGCCTTTACAACGCATTTGAAATGTTTTATCGTCTAAAAAGATATGACGGAGTTTTTCGAATCGGTCTTTCAGATACTGCAACGTTTCACGGATTTGAGGATACATCTCCGGGGTGATATCCCGTCGTACACCACCGATCATTGTAATCCCTTTGGTGACGCGATTTCCCGTAAGATATTCAGTGAGGTCTAATACTTTTTCCCGTATCTCCCATGTTAAAAACAACACAGAATCAAAACCAATCTCATGCGCAGCAACACCAGCCCAAAGGGTATGAGAGCAAATTCTTTCAAGTTCTCCATGGATGACTCGAAGATACTGGGCGTGTTCTGGCACTTCGATGTCTGCGATTCGTTCCACTGCCAGGGAAAATGCCATGGGGTGGCAATAGGAGCAGATCCCACAGATGCGTTCCGCAAGATACAACACTTGGATGGGGTTGCGTTTTGTGGCTGCCCATTCAATCGCCCGATGCACATGACCAAGCTTTACAGAGACATCGATGATTCGTTCACCATCGATCTCGAATTGGAAGGCAACCGGCTCTTTTAAGGCGGGGTGGATCGGACCAATTGGAAGCTGAAAGGTGGTTTTTGTAGTTGGGCTCATGGTTGCACCTCATGGAGATTCTTTACATATTTTTGAGGACCGGTTTCATCCCGTCGCCAGGGGTAGACGTCTTTTGGGAAATCATCGCTGATGAAAACACGGGCATCGGTAGGGATATCTTTGACCTTGACTCCAAGCATCTCCTGCTTTTCTTGTTCAGAGATAAGCGCTCCGGGGAAGAGGTCAGTGATGGTTTCAATGGTTGGGTCTGACTTGGGTAACGTCACGGTAAAATTGATTGAAAGTTCTTTATGTCGAAAACCATGATAGATAGAGAAATGATAGATAAGGTCGATACTCTCATTGATGTCGTAGCCGGAGGTGACTGCAAAATGTGGACATTCATCAAACTGAAACAGCTGTTGTATCGCTTCTTTAAATACACTCCGATCGAGATGGATCCAGATGTGGACCAACTCTGTTTTTTTCACCCCTGTCGTGTGTCGTTCGATACGGGGTTCACTAATGTTTTGTGAGAATTTATCCTGGTACTGTTGCACTATCTCTTCAGGCGTCAGTTGCTGTTCTCTGGTCATTTCTTTGCCTCCAGGGTTTCAAGTTTCATCCATGCTTTTGTCACACCATTGATGATGTTCTCCGGTCGTGGTGGACAACCAACCACATAGACATCGACAGGGATAACCTGATCGATTGGACCGACAAGATTGTAAGATTCGTAGAAAACATCCCCTGTATTCCCGCAATTGCCAACACTGATGACTGCTTTTGGATCTGGCATTTGTTCATAGACTCGTTTGACTTTATCGACGAGCTGTCGTGTGACAGGCCCTGTGATGAGCAAGACATCCGCATGTCTTGGTGTACCAACGAGTTTTATTCCGAATCGTTCAACATCATAACGAGGGCAGAGGGCAGCGATGATCTCGATGTCGCAGCCATTGCATGAACCTGAGTTACAATGATACACCCATAAAGCTTTCTTAAATGATTTAGAAAGGTTCTTTGCCATAGCATGACCCTCGGTGGTTTTTTCAGCGGATGTAATCTTTAAGACTATTAGAAATTTCCGGTATCACCTACGGTATTGTTTTGTCATTTCTTATCAAGTACTTTTCAATTTGCCAAAATCCTTTTCGTTTGATACGAAGTGTTTTTTTAAACCTGCATCACTGTTGTTAGGTCCAGATGAATACCTAGGAGAAAAAGTTTTTTTGAAGAAATGGAGCAGGGAACATATAGATGGTACGGCGTAAGAGTCGTTTTTATATTTTGAATGATGAGAAAAAAAACGAAGAAACGATGCGTATAGCCTCGGTTTTTTCTGTTTTTTGATACTGGGCGTTTTACAGAGGAAAAAATCGTTGAAAATTGTAATCCAAATACTAATAAAGAGTAGCTGAATACCGGTATAACGATATGACAGCTATTAAGGAGATAAAACAAGCGGAGACCGAGGCGATACACTCGATAGAAAACGCAAAAAAAGAAGCGGAAAAAATTCTTGAAAAAGCATATAAAGACGCTGAGAGAGAAAAACAAAAAATCATTGAACAAGCGCAGAAAAAAGGTATAAAATTATCTGAGAAAGCAGAAGAAACCGCTCAGAGTGACATTCAAGCATTAAAGAAAGAGGGAACTGAGACCATTCAACAGTTAAAAAAAACCTCGCAGAAGAAAATACCTGACGCAATCACCTTGATTCTCACAGAACTCCAAAAGGAGGAATACTGATACTTTTTCCAGCTGAAATGAAAAAAGTCTCCATACTCTTGCATCAGAGGTATTTAGAGGAGGTCATCAGAAAACTCCATGAGCAGGGTCTTGTCCAAATCATGAATATTGAGAAAGAAGCACCGATTTCAGATGAAATGATACACAAGGTTGAAGTGCCCTCTGAAGTTGCCCTTTTTAGCACCTATGAACTCCGATTGACAAAATTAATCGATATCCTCGCACGGACTAAAAAATCACCTGGAGGAATCAAAGCGATCCTCCATCCCCAAACTCCTGAGAAAAAAGAAGTTCAGATTCGATCTCCTCATGAAATTTCCCTGCAAGCAGAACAGGTCTTAGAGACCCTCGAAAAAAAGATATTGACTTTTGAAGAGCAAATAAAACAGGTTGAGGAACAGCAAATATCAACGGAAGAAACAGAAAAACAGTTAGCCCTCCTCCAGGAGTTTTCTGTGGAGTTAGAGGATTGCACAGAGTCGCCCTCTGTCATCGTGATCACGGGGAGAACGTCGAACCTCCCGCAACTCGAACAACACCTTGAATCCTCTGAGTTGATAACAGTCTATTCTCAGGAAGTTGGAACGAGGAAGAAAAAAGAATGGGCAGTGATTCTGGTTGCACATATCTCTGAGAAAGACAAGGTGGAAAAACTCAGTCGCGAGCATCTCACGGTCTTTGATGTTACGGCCCTCCGGGGATCACCAACCGATGCGATAAAAGAACTACAACAGAAACAACAGAGCCTTGAGGAAGAACGACAACGTCTCCTCTTGGAGCTGACGACCTATGCCGAGGAGCATCTTCAGGAGTTCTATGCGCTCCGTGAAGAAATACAGATAGAGCGAGCACGAAAAGAAATCCTGAAAAACTTTACGCAAACACAGACGACCGCCCTTATCAAAGGCTGGGCTCTGAAGAAGAACCAAGAGTCGATTCATTCGATAGTAAACACAACATGTGACGGGTATTGTTCGATCACGTTTGACACCCCGTCCAGCAACCCGGATAATCCACCGATTTATCTAGACACACCGAAATGGGCTACCACGTTCCGGACGTTCCTTGAACTGTTTGCAACGCCGAAGTACCATGAGATAAACCCATCCATTTTTCTGGGTATTTTCTTCATTATTTTCTTTGGGTTCATGCTTGGGGACGCTGGCTATGGGCTGGTAATTCTCCTCTTGTCTCTTTTCGGGTATCTGAAATACGGAAAATATAGTCCGATGCTAAAAAACTGGGGTTTCTTAGGGATATGGCTTGGTCTTTCCACAACAATAGCTGGATTGCTGATGAATAGTTTCTTTGGAGATTTCATCCCTCGTTTTATCTACCATGACATAACAAGACCCCTCTACAGCCTCAACCTCGCTGGGATTCAATTACCTCTGGATGCCCTCGGAGACCCATTGACGATTCTAACCATATCGTTAATTTTAGGGTTAATTCACCTCAATCTGGGTCTTGCCCTTGGATTAATCCAAGCGATACGACAAAAAAAATATAAACTGTTCCTCACCCAACACTTCTCCTGGGTTCCGCTTCAAATAGGGGGCGGGTTACTTATTGGCGTGTTTATTTTACGATGGGAGCTGAGCTCGGTCATGATGTATGCAGCGATTGGGCTGACTCTGATTGGGATTGCGTTGCTCTTTTTGCATGCAGGCCCGATTGGCTTTTTTGGGATCACCGGGTATGTCGGTGATTGGCTGTCGTATGCCCGGTTGCTTGCCCTGGGCCTTGCCACCTCAGGCATGGCGTTGGCTTTTAACGTCGTTGCAGAGCTTATCCCTGCGTTAGTTCCTGTTGTCGGAATCGTCTTGTTACCGATCGCCCTGGTGGTTCTCCATGTCGCGAACCTTGGAATCCAGGCGCTCGGGGCAGCGGTCCATTCATTACGACTTCAATACGTCGAATTCTTCAACCGATTCTATGAAGGCGG
>JBAZLE010000159.1:0-4484 GCA_041650455.1 Thermoplasmatota archaeon
AAGAAAGATTACCAACGAAGAATTATTAACGCTCCCTGTTGATATTCTCGTTCCATCAGCGCTTGAGAATGTTATAACGAAAGAAAATGCACCGAAGATAAAAGCAAAACTCGTTTTGGAAATGGCCAATGGTCCGACGACACCTGAGGCAGATGATATTCTTTACAAACGCGGTATTCCTGTTGTTCCTGATGTTCTTTCCAACTCCGGAGGCGTGACGGTATCCTGCTTTGAATGGATCCAGAACCGGAAAGGTGAGCACTGGACAAAAGAGGATGTGAATAAAAAGTTGAAGGCGAAAATGGAAAAAGCAGCCGGGGAAATTTGGGATGCCTCACAAAAGTTAAAAACAGATTTACGTACCGCTGCGTTTGTGGTGGCGATTGGGAGAGTATTGGGAAAGGTGAAATAATCATACACACACCAGGTGTGTGGAGAAGGGGTTTAAGGATTTTCTTAACTTTTTTACCTATGCTCACGGATCCAACTGGGCGATAAGCGGGCAGAGCAGAGATACTGATCCGAGTTGGTGTAGTAGACTGCACGATGCCTCATCCCATATCCGGGCGCATATCCGGATACAAGATCGAAATAGTTATCCAGAGACGGCGGTTGAGGTTCCTGCTCCACTTTCGGGAATGACCCGTATTCTTTGCAGAATACTTCCCATAACTGATCAATGGTACGCGTTTTTGCCTGAGCGAATATGTCACGCGTGATTTCATGAGGATAATTGGTCCAGTCAATAAGTCTCTTTTCATTGGCGGCAGTGTCTGTTAAAACACTCCATGCATGTTCATCTGATCCGCGGCAAAAGGCGCTGAACCGGGCAACTTTGCCCGTATGCCACGGGAGAGAAAGCCCAACGCGCTCTCCCACAACGGATGTAGCAATACTGAGAGGTGTACATCCAGATTGGCTCACATTGGTCCGGGAAATATATTCTCCAAGTCTCATCGTCGTTGTGTGAAAATCTTCGAAAGGATACCGCCGCAGATTCCAATTGCCAAAACACAGAAGTCCCACGGCGAATGCTTTTTTCCCATCTGTCCATTCGGGGTGTTGGGTAAAGAGCGTTTGTGCCCGATGGATGATCCCGATGAGTAAAGGATCGGTTTTACTATCTATACAGAGGGTAACTTTTTTCTCTCCCTGCGGAGCTGTAATAGCTGACCCGTCGAAAATCATGATCGGATCGCCAGTACCGAGGTGGTGGTCTATCTGCTCATTGGTTTTATCTGCTCCTTCCTGTTTGCTTGGGTCCAATTGTTCGCTCTCAGGAGCGGGGAACAGTATTTCCCGAGGAAGGGGAGTGATATCAGTAGTGACATCCTGAGCGGTCCCCCATAACGCTACTGTCAGGATCGGATGTGTCCCATTAGCAAACCGTTGAATAGTATCTAACCGCTGTTCGATTTGACGAGAGCCCATACGGTATATGCGGCAGGCCTAGTCAAACATCAATTGAGCAAGTTGTGAAGCCGGGGTTTCAGGATGAGATTGGACAAATAATGCTATGGAAAGAGCTTGATCAGGAGTACCAGCTATTGTTGGTTGATTAGAGTCAAGTAGAGCATGTTGTCCTTCTGGCACAGATGCCGTTCGCAATAATGTTGCCGGTGCGTTTTTGTATTGTTGTGGTGTTTCTTTTGCCATACCTGATAAAAGTATACCTGATATTATAGGATTATACAATATCAGCGTCTGAACGGGCGCATCGGGCGTATGAAGAACGTAGTGTATAATACGATGAGTATGAAAATCCTTCATGATTCTCTTTCTCCAAAAGAACCTGAACAGATGAACAGCCCTGTTTCATCTCCAAAATATGGTGTGCCGGTGTGGGTGATTGTGCTTGTGTTATTTCTTTTTGCGCTGGTTGTGGGGATGGGGGTTTATATAGGATTTCAGAATAGTTTTTTTCAGACAACATTGCCTTCAACACAAATAATGTTGACGCCAAGTAACACGCCAGCTCCAGAAACAGGTATGCGCACACTCCGGACTACGATGAAACCAGATGGTACGTGGCTGACGTATACCAATACTGACGCTGGTTTTACCCTGAAATATCCGCCGAGCGTGAGGTTTGATACGGGAGATGGGGGAGATATGGGTGATGAGAGAGATACACTCACAATAGCTGTCGAGAAGATGAGCGATATCCCTGAAGAGTATCCTTTAGGAATGGATAGAAAAACGGCGGTAGCTGACCGGGAGGCTCTTGAGAAAGGCAAAGCACAGACGATCGGGGATTTTGCCTCTTCGGATGCACTTATTCCGCTGAATACAGATAGTGGCGTTCTCAATGCCCGCATGAACAGTGTTCTGTCGCGGTTTGAAGTATGCAGTGTTCTTTTTAACCGAAGTCTTACGTTTTATCCGGGCGAGTTTCGGGTGAGAATTACTCTTGATAGAGATGAAAAATCTATTGTTGAAAGCATGCCGGAGTTTTTTACGTCCGACGCGAAAAATTGCGGAGAACAGATGATGTGGGTAAGGAGTGCAGACAAAATGGGACAATTTTTGCCGACTCTCGCTCGTGGGGAGGGGAAGGGGGCAGGACAAGCATGGTATGACGCGTTTGACGGAATTATACAGACGATTACCTTGATGCTACCTGCGACAGGAATACCACCTGTGGTTTCTCCTACAACGCCTTCGTTAACCCAAGCGTGCGAGGTAGGCGATAACGCGTTTTGCAATGTCCTGAACGACATTAAAACGTCAATGGCTGGAAACAATTATTCCAATGTTATTGCGTATCAAAACACGACGACGGTTATCTGTGATCCGGACGGGATGGCAATAGCTCTTTGCGAGGGTATGGCAAAAGGAGTGGTGAAAGAGGGGTATGCCATCGGCTATAACCAGAGCGAGGGAGGAATACACACCAGAGAGCAGCACCTTGCCTCGATTGCGTCTTATATAGCTGAAAGCGGACCTTTCATATATAAAGGAAGCCTGCAAGACGGGGATAAAGGAGTAATTGTGTATCTTAATGCAGATGGGTCGAAGCTGTTTGTTCTCCGCATGAAGAGGGAAGGAAATACTTGGCGGTTTTCAACCGTATTAGTGGGAGGGACCTTTGGTGATACTTCATTTACCACCCTCAATCCAAGTCTTTTGGAGTAGTGGTACATTTTACATTAAAAAGTGATAAATTTTTCTGCAAATACGTCATGACGTGTATAGAGTACAAATGTTTTAGTTGTTGGAACGTGCTATTGACAACGTATGTACCTATCAATAAAATATCCCAATATATCAGTGAAAATCGATCTGGACGAAAAAATGGCGCGGTTATTTCATGAAATAGATAGAAGATTAGATTATCTTGACACGATAGTAAAATATATTGAAATTATATGCGAAACATATTTGAACTTGGTGGTTTGGTAGCTAAGGCATGGGGTAATCTAGCTAAGGAAACAATTAAGGATGTCCCAAGGGCTGTTGTCGAGCAAATGGTACAGGCGTATATTGAACAAAACGGGAGCAAACCTACAGACGCACAAATTCGTCTCCTTGTGGAAGAATTTTCAAGCGACGATCCTCCTTCAGTACGAGGAACAGATGCAGAACAATACGCTTTATCTGAAGTGAGAAGAAATATTCGCACGGAACAAAAGAAATTAGCAGTTGAATTAACAAAAGCAGTAGCTCAAGAGATACACGATACGTGGTCTAGAAACGAGGAATAGGTTTTTTTATGCTGCTTTGTCGTTCAGGAATGGTTTTAAAGTAACTGTTACCTCAATTCGCTCTATTGACACTTGTTGGAAACATGTATAGAATATATTTCTGCTCTTGCGGGAGCAATCTTTTTTATTCATTTCTCATTCCCGACATAAAGTCGGGATCCTGATTTCTAAATTATTTTGAGATGACTCAAAACAACAAGAACTCAGGAGTTTCCAAGGGAAACGAGTAAAAAATAATCATTCATGAAACAACACCATCCATATACTCAAAACGCTTTTGGCGATATTTTGTGTGTTTGGCAGTAAATCCGTGTTTCTTATGGATGATTTCTGATCCCGCGCAAGCGGGATTATTTTTTGCACCTTAATCAAGCGATTTGACAATCGATCCGGGCCTGTAGCTTAGCTGGTAGAGCGCAGCATTTGCAATGCTGAGGTCACCGGTTCGAATCCGGTCAGGTCCACCGCGTCAAACGCGGTAAAGGCGCGTTGAACGCGCCACACGACTCTCGTTCCGAAATGAGCCCCGACGACTAAGTCGGGATTCTTTTCGCGACAAGAGCGCGAACTGGCTCTTTAACATAGGAAAACAAATAGTATCTCCATTAATATAGGACAATATGGAGATACGGGTTTTTTGAAAATAATGAGTAGTTGCATCGTAAGGGGTAATCCTCTTTACGAAGCACAATTCGTTGGGTAACAAATGCTGTTAGCATAAAAGAACAAGGACAAGATGTACCGCTATGGTACGTCTCCTTTGTTCTCCGTAAGAATTAA
>JBAZLE010000160.1:0-4474 GCA_041650455.1 Thermoplasmatota archaeon
TGACGGGTACCCTGCGCCTCCGATCGCTGAGATTGTCACCATCTCCAATGGCAATACCCTGGGGAACACCGACTTCACTGAGATACCAGGGGATGGGCAAGCATATTGTAACGACCTCTATCATTGGGCGGACATGTCCTATGTCGGCGGCGTGCTGACCATCCGAGGGAAATGCTATGATCCTCAGCCGTATGGGAATCTGACGACGCTGGTCCTCTGGATAAAAAACGAAGCGGAGACAACCGTGTTTGAGGCCACCCGGGAGAACATGGAGACGTACTACGAGGGTGAATGGGTGGTTGGCGAGAAACCCCTGTATGGCCGTGGTGGTGCGTTGACCTACCTGCCTGAGGAATTTGAGAGCAACAGCGTGTTCACCTCGAATGGGAAATGGGTGGAGATGAACGATGTCATCACAGAGTTTTCCGCGGGATACGGACTTGCGTACTTCTCTGGCCATGGGAGCCCAGGATGGTGGGGGGATCATTACCCAGGCATCCCAGGGAATCGACGATACGGTCAGGTCGCAGGGCTGCTTGTGATGCAGGTGGGAGTGTACTTCCCGTTTATCCATCTCCCGGTTTTTCCGATGCGAAAGTTGACGAACACGGATAAATTACCGGTGACCAACGTGGGTGGCTGTCATAATAGCATGTTCAGCGTCTCGATGATCCCCGGGTTTTTGGATCGGTGGCTGCCGATGCATATGTTCGTGTATGGGACGCCACTGCCGGAATGCTGGGGCTGGTACATGGTCAAGATGCCGCATACCGGGTCGATTGCGACCATGGGTAACACCGGGTACGGCTGGGGCTCCGAAGGCGATGTCTGCACCATCGGCCCTGGCGACGGCTGGCTGAACACCGAGTTTTACCGACAGTACGGGCAGGAGAACCAGACGGTTCTGGGCATGGCGTACATCCACGCAATCTCTGCGTATATCTCGAATTTCAAGACCTGGGAGTACGATTACTGGCGGATCGACTCTGGCTGGGATGGGATTGACCAAAAGACAGTGCAGCAATGGGAGCTGCTTGGCGACCCGAGCCTGCAGATTGGTGGGTACTCGTAACCCTTTTTTCCTTTTTTTAATTTTTTTTTTTTAAGGTTCGGTTTTCTCTGGTTGGGGTAAGGTGTTCATCCATTCAAAAAGTTCTTTGAACAGTGCGGTGACCGACGGGTCTGCTGCCAACAGAAGAGCCAGATAACCAAAAAGCGAGCGTTCATCCAACTCCTGGGTAATCTTGGGCAGGGGCACGGAGGTGCGTTCCACGATAGCAAGACCGGTGTCGAACCGCGGGTCGGCAAGCAGGGGACCGAGTTCTTTTCGTTTCTCATGGAGCTGCTTGTTGAAGTCTTGTTTCATCGTCATCAGTTCCTTTCGGAACTGCTCAGGGATCTGTGTGTCAAACTCGTCTCTGTTTTTGGTCGCGTCGTCTCCGCCTCCGAAGGATGCTGCCAGCGCAGTGATCATTTCTTTTGAAAGAGTCGTAAAGACCGCAGAGACCGCTTCGGTGAGCATCGCCATCAATACCAGGGAGGTGTTGCAGAGCACGTTGATGATCTTGGTCTCTCGGTCGTCATTGTGTTCTTCAGCGGTGCCTGGTGGGGTGATGGTTTTTTTTGTCATAGAGGGTCACGTTTCCTTTCAGCACGGTAAGGGTGTTTTGGTATATATCAGTGATTGAAACGAGGGTAGTACCTTGTTTTGAGGAGGTGTGTTTTGGAAAAAAAGGTTTTTATAAGCCAGAGTCGTTCTTTTATTGTAACATGGTGAACTTCTACAAATGTAAAAAATGCGAAACGAAATTTATCGCACCCGTGAAAATCGAAGCGGAGAAAGGTCGGACGATGTATGTCTGTCCGAAGTGTCAAAGTCGGAACTGGGGACCTCTTGACTGGTAATCAATGGGCTGCCTGGTCAATACCATCCGATTCCGTGACTGCTCTGCTCAGCTTTCTGTGGTTATATGAACCAGCGTAACATCCGCTCTCCCTCCATGTGAAAATGTTTTTAAAAAGTGGAGAAAAAAAAGATTTTATTCTTGTTCACATCTGATAGATAGTTTTATTTATCAGGTGTGTATATTAATATGTGGGTTTGGGCTCTTTAGAATGTTTTTTTGCATTCTTTCCTCCCAGACTTTTCAGCCCAGACCCAGTTTTTCTGTAGTGGACATTTGCTACTGCTCTGCATCGTTCTTTTATTGATTCATGGTCTCTGTCTGCCCCGTGGAGAACCCTGAAATGAAAAAGGATATATACTGCATGTCTATACACGGAGAACTTCAATCAGGAACCAACTAGGATGGTGTAGGTGATGCAACAGAAAATGAAAGACACGCGGAATCGACAGGGAAAGAACTGTGCGTGTTGTGGAAAGATGTTCCGTCGGAACGAAAAAACAGTCAGTTACGATTTCGAGCGGTACTACTGTTTCCATTGCGACGATGAAAGGAAATTGCGCGTAAAAACCTGTTAGAAGAAAGGCTCCTTTTTGTGTAGAAAAATACTCCCCTTTTGTTTTTTTACAGAGTTGGGGAGGGAGGGTTTTTCTATCATGAGTTGTTGTAGGTAATCCATGGGACAAACTGATATTTATCGGGAGGTCGTGTCTGCGAGGACCTCGGATGGATGGGATCTTCGTCTGTATCATTACCTGCCGGTGGGCAAGAACATTGTCCGGTTTCCTGTTATTTTGTGCCATGGACTGGCGGCGAACAAGAACAGTTGTGATTTCGGAGAGGTGGGGACCAAAGAATGGGAGCGGTACAGCCTTGCCGCGTTCCTCTCACAGCAGCATTCTGAGAATGGATTGGTATTCGATGTCTGGGTGCCGGAGCTCCGGGGGAACGGGCAGCCGACATTTGACTCACGGCAACACCCCCAGCGTTTTCGTTGGACGGTTGATGACTATATTGACAAGGACATCCCGGCGATCATCAAACGGGTGCGTCAATGGTACGATGAGAAGAAGCATGATACCCCACCCGTGTTCTGGGTGGGCAAAAGCATGGGAGGGATGATCGCGTACGCCTACGGGGAGACAAAGGAGGGACAGAAGAACCTGAAAGGGGTGGTCACGCTTGGCTCCCCGGTGGTCTTCGGGAAAACAAACGTGTTCCTTGAGTTTCTCACCCGCATCACCCCACGGAACCTCTCCATCCCCATTCGCATCACGGATCTGTTGGAAAAATCAGGGGATTTGAGCAGTCATTTCCAAAGCATGGGAGCGAACCTTGAGAACGTTGACCCGGAGGTGTTCCAAACGTATCTGCGTATCGGTTTTTCCAATGTGCTGTCCTCGAAAGTGCTTTCTCAGTTCTCGTTGTTCTTTAAGCACATGACGTTCTGTCGGTACCCGCGGTACCCCTGGATGTATGATTTTTTCGGGCGAATCCCGGGGATGAAAAAAGTCTTCACCCCGTATAGCTACACAGAGAATCTTCATCGTTTCATCACTCCGCTGTTAGTGATTGCTGGGGGTCTGGATAGGATGGCGCCAAAGACCGATATGCTGTTTGTGAAGGACCATGTGGGAAGCTCCGATGTGACCTACCTGGAGTTTTCCAAGGAAGCAGGGTATCGTGCGGATTACGGGCATCTTGACCTGAACCTCGGGGTACATGCCCGGGAAGAGGTCTACCCAAAAATCTTTGAGTGGCTGGTGGAACGCAGCAAAACACACGCATAAACGCGGTGAAGAACACGATATCATTAAACCTGCTAAGCGGTTCTCTGTTTTCATGACCGTGTACTCACATTCTCGTTTGAGCTGCTATGAACAGTGCCCTCAGAAATTCAAGCTACAGTACATCGATAAAATCGAGACCAAGCAGGAGCAGACCGTGGAAGCGTTCCTTGGGATCCGTGTGCATGAGGCACTCGAGAAACTGTATCGGGATCTTGATCATCAAAAGACGAACACGCTGGAAGAACTGCTTTCTTTTTACGCCTCCGAATGGCAGAAGAACTGGACCGATGACATCGTTATCGTCAGTGACGAGTATTCCGCTGAAAACTACTTGGAGATGGGGAAGCGGTATCTTTCTGATTATTACCGGAGGTATCATCCGTTCACGCAAGGGAAAACGGTTGCTTTGGAAGAGGTGATCCGGATTACCCTGGACGCTGCTGGACAATACAAGCTGCAGGGCTACATTGACCGGTTGACGGAAACACAGGATGGATACTACGAGATCCATGATTACAAGACAAACTCGCGACTCCCGCTGGCAGACTATCTCCGGACGGACCGTCAACTGGCGTTGTACATGATCGGGGTGACGAATCAATACCCCGATGTGAAGGATGTGCGGCTCATCTGGCATTTCTTGAAGTTTGATAAGGAACTGGATTCGACACGGACCGATGAAGAACTAGAACAATTAAAACAAGACACGATACAGTTGATCGAACAGATCGAACAGGATGAACGGTTCGAGGCGCATCCTGGGTCTCTCTGCAACTGGTG
>JBAZLE010000161.1:0-4422 GCA_041650455.1 Thermoplasmatota archaeon
GTGTTGGATAAACGTTACCAATAGTAGTTCAGAAGGAACATTCCAGATAGGGACGATTACGTATTCGTCGATCAATGGCTATTTCCTTGATCAATCATACACCTATGAGGCCGGTGCGATGATTGTGAGCCAGATAGATGAAGGAAACCTCATGATGATTCGACCGAGTTTCTTGGTCACTTATAATTCACCTCAAATCCTCCATATTTCATTTGACGTTGTACACATCTCCAGTATCGGACAAAAGACGATTGCGACTGGTTTTGGGACCTATCCGATACAAACAGAATTCTACAATATTTCGAGCAATTACACATTTTCCAATGCTCGATATATGAACGTTACCACACCAAATGCAAACGCCTGGGCCATTTATCTTAATCAATCATTGAAAGCAGCGGATCCGACGTTAGGCAGTATCGTTAAAAAAACAGCGCAGGGCGTGGAGTTAAACTTTGCAGGCTACGACGACGTCACGATTGTTCTCAGAGTAATTGAGATCCGAGCCCAGATCGGCCCTGGCTGGGTCGAACAATAGGGAAAAAGCGACGAAAATTGGGCTATTTTTGTATAACAATGTTTATATATTAATAAATGCACTTATTTTCATATCAAATTTAAGATAAATATTGATAAAAAGGGGGACGATACATGAACCATCAACGAAACAAGAAAGCGGTTTCTCAAATACTCAGCGAAATCATTCTCTTAGCAATCGCAATCATTTCCGTCTCAGTCATCTACACGCAAGTCTTAGCGGTACCGGAACCACAGGACATCCCCAATGTCACCATCATTGGGAAAATTGAAGACGGGCATCCTGTTTTTGACCTGCAACGCGGAGAATCATTAGAACGTGACACAAAAATCTACATCAACATCGCAGGGGAATACAACAAAAGCATCTATTCTCTTAATCAATCCTTCTTACAACAATATATCAACAACCTCCGGTGGAATATCGGAGAACGAATCATCCTCCCCCCAGGGAACATCCCCAGCCACAAAGGACCACAAGTAGAAGGGATGATTGTTGATGCAAAAACCAATGCTATTGTGTTCTGGGGCATCCTTCAAGAAGGTATCGTGACACCCTACAAAGGAGGGATATGGCATTTTAACGAGTCATCCTGGAATGGTATACCAAACGAAGTTCTGGATAGCTCCGGAAACAAGAATCATGGGATAGCAGAAGGAGGAGCAAATACGGTTGCCGCCGTAATAAGTAAAAACGCCGGGTATTTTGATGGATATAACGATTCGGTCAAAGTAGAGACCTCCTGGACTCTCAATATGACGGAAACAATCACAGTGGAAGCATGGATGCGACCATTATTTTCGAATTATATCTTTGGTCTCATTGAAATCAATGAAACGTTTGGTTTTACCCCCTATATCGCACATATTACCGGTGATTACTACGTCGTGGTCAGTGAAGACCAACAAAAAGGTGGTATCATTCAAACAATTAAAATACCCACGGATAGAAATAAAGTACAGATTATTGACCAGGAAGTATTTGGACAGGCAACTTCGAACGAACTACTCCGACCAATCATCACGCGGATGAATGAAACAAGATACCTTGTTGCATACAATGACATTACTGGTTTAACAGGTGGTCAGATGAGAGTACAGTTACGAACCTATGATATTTCATCCACAGGTTCGATCGACTTTCAATTTCAGGAAAATTTCACAAATCCAGATAAATCTCAAACTGGGAGTGCAAACCGACCGAGTTTGCACAGAATTTCAGATAATCATTGTGCGATAGCATGCTGGAACGAAAGCGAGGGGGGCATCCTCAGAATTGTCCATATCTCATCCACCGGGATAATAACGCTGACAGAAGAAAAGATACGGTATGATACACCAGGCGGTCTCGAATCTCGTGATCCGTGCCTCTTTCAAGTTGGTAATACTTACTATGCTTTGGCATATCATAATGCTTCAACAGACAGAGGGAATATGAAAATATTCCATATCACGAACACCGGTATCATCTCTGGTCAGACAGATGTTAAAGAATTTGAAATAGGAAAAGCCTATGAACCCAGTCTCATAAATATTTCAAATGCGTTCGATTCAGAGCAGGTTTTTGCAGTTGCCTATAGGAATGGAAATGATGATGGATGCATTAAAACATTTAATGTTTCATCTGAAGGGAAGATTCAGTGGAAAGGGAATAGCGTGATATTTGATACGCAGGATTCTTGCTTCGATCCATGCATCGTTCATGATATTAATGATCTCTATGTTGTCGCGTATTCAACAGCGAATGATGGTTCCTCGCAAAGTAGTACAGGATATGTAATTACCCTTCAACTCAAAAAAGACGGTTCGATTACTTGTTTGAGTGACTCAAAAAGAGCGTTTCAAACCGGTAGATGTTTTACTCCGATAATTCTTCCGATAGCTGAACATTGTTTCACCATCGCTTACACAGGAAGAATTGCCCATGAGGGGATTGTTACTACTATTTTTTATGGCGGAGAAAGTCAAGGTATTTACAAAGGAGACTCCTTTATGGTTTCTTCAACTCAACGAACTGTCAGCGGAAACATAATGAATATTTTTCAAGGTAGGATAAACAATCTTACCTTATTTTATAACACCTCAAGTGACGCTGACTGGCATCATTTAGCAATAACCTACGACGGAACGACTGTTCGCTTCTATGTTGACAGTTCCCTTGTGAATGAATCAAGTAAACTCAATCATCAACCAATTACCATGACAAGCACCGATTTATATTTCGGGCGCTTTTATTACGGGTACATTGATGAAATCGCGATTTATGAAAAAGCACTTTCAATAGAACAAATTCAAAATCATTTCATGTACCCGGGAATATATCTAGAAACAGACCTTTAATTGTCTAATAAGTTGAATAATTCCTTCTTTATAGAACCAGAGAGAATATGAATTCCTATTCAATCTCAGAATAGACTTCCTTGTTTGGATTGATGACGACCCCTTTCTCCGTGATGTTCATCGAGACGATCTTCCTCTGATGTTTCGCCCCTCGCATCTTCAACACCTCGAGAGCTTTCTCCCGGGTGTTCTGCCGTCGAATATTATATATCACCACGACACCATCTGCGAGGAACTCCTCGACACCCGTTGGGGAGAACACCTCAGGGATCTGCTGCGTCTCGGTGATCAGAAACGTCGTCGCACCAATCTTTTCAAAGAACCGGAACAACCGCTCCACGTAGAACCGATAGGATTGCTCTTTTCCCTGGAAGGTCGAAGAAATCGCAGTCAAGGAATCCAACACGATGAAATCCGGCTTGAACCCCACGGTATCGGTAATCGAGAGCGGCTCCAGCTCCATCAGCAGCGGATCAACTTCCTTTGTCATCATCGCTTGAATGTCGCTGCCGCCTTTCTTATCATAATAATAAATCTCAGCGGTGAGAAACCGCTTGATTTTCAGATCCCCTGATTTGATGAGCGTCTCCGGATCCCAGCCGAAGTCTTTCATATGCTCGATTAAACGATTCTCGGATTCCTCAAAACCCATGAAGTAACATTTCTTCCCCTGAGACGCATGATGCGCAAGCAGCTGTAGACACAGATTCGTCTTGCCTGAGCCTGTGCCACCTGCGATAAGCACGGTCGAACCTTTCGGGATCCCCTGCTCAAACAAATCATCGAACCCAGGAATACCGGTTTTAACAAATTTAGAACTCTCCTCTTCCAATCTCGTCGCTTCCACCACCTCGCCATCACCTTTTGTTTTGGATTATCTTAGTCCGTAATAGAGTTCATGGTCTTAATATTCTTCGCTTCTTTTTAAAAGAAATAAAAAGATGAGTGTTCTCGTAGCCAATGCTTGAAGCGTCTATTTCAGCACATCATAGAACTCTTCATAGGGCATCTGCGTGGAATACGAGGGAAGCTTCTCATAGATATCCCGGAAGAATTTCAGCTTATGCGAGGTGTCATGGGACCGTTTGTCCTTCCAGTACGTGATGATGATGTACCGATGCGGCAGGACGCCTACTTTGGTAAGATCCGCAGGTAGAAAACTCCCGATGCCAGAGATCCCAGAAATTTTCAAGAGTTTTGAGCCGAGGAACCCGGAGATCTCATTGGTCTTCTGGCAGAGCTCCTTGATATGGCTCTGGAACTCAGCTTCCCGGTCCGGGTGTACCTCCAAGTAATTCACCGCACCGATGAGACTGCGCCGGACCCGTGGATAATCGGTCTCCCAATCTCCCCCTAGCAACTCTGCCGTAATCCGGTCCTTCACCAGTCGTTTTTTCGCAAGCTTGGCCCGCACCCCGGTATTGCAGTACACCAAGATGTTTTTGTTTTTGAGGAAATCAAGGGAGAACTCCAGGTCATGGACCGGGATGTTCAGCGCTCCTTCGATATGGTCCTGGACGTATTCCTCTCTGGTTCGCACGTCGA
>JBAZLE010000162.1:0-4372 GCA_041650455.1 Thermoplasmatota archaeon
GAGGACCAATGATATAATCATACGAGCCCAGTAACAGAATCACGTTCTGGCTTCGTTCTATTTCACCTTCGATGAAACTAAAGGTGGGTCGATTGTAGACCTGGACCGTAAATTTATCGGTCAGACCAGTTGAGTCAACCCAATCGGTTATCGCAACTTCCATATCGGTAACATACGTGGTTCCTTTCTCCGTCGTGTTCATCGCTCGCGCAAGGGTTTCGATAAGCAAGGGGGCATTCGCAGTGGCATGATCGTCACCAGCACCATAATCCTGGACAAGGGTGAACTGATCCTCCCCATCCCCCGGAGTCCCTGTGGGGTCTGCGAATTTCGAGTCAAACCACCAGAAACAGTTCGCAACAGCAACCGGGCCACAAAAGATCCATTCCTCCACGTCATCGCCAACGATAGTGCTATTCAGATAACAATCCGGACCTGGTGCGATACAGTTCTCGGTAGGATTATAGATATCGTCCCCTGCAACAGTCGAATCAATCATGCCGTTTGGTCCGGGACCTATTTTTTTCCATCTATCTTGTTGCTGATCAAAATCAGGGAGTCCTTGTGGTGCGTAGTTCGCATACGAATCCTTCCAGTACCAACCTCTGTTTTCCGTTACAGGATCGTTTTTCTTCACCGTCTGAATATTGAGCGCCTGTGCTGTGGACATTAACAAACAAAACAACACCATCAGCGAAACAACCATTTTCCCATATTTTTTTATATTCATTCTTTTTCCCTCCAATCTCATACGGTATCCATTCTACACAATGGATGGCATCAGAAGTATACTCAGTAGTTTTGTATGTTGCCTCCCATTACATAGAACCGTATTAAACATAAATTCATCAACTAATATATATAGTTTATTAAGAAAGGATGGACACTCGTCCTCTTATCCTGAAATAATCTCTTCCTAAGATACCGTACCGTCGTCTTTGATTATTTTTGCCTCTTTGTTCACGTTACCAGAGAAGTTATGGTCTCTATCCTCCCCAAATGTCTCAATGATCCAGTGTTTTATTTCATCCCGTATCCTTTGGAACTCCTGGTACTTCTTGGGGTCCTGAAAACTTCGATGGATCAGGATTTTCCCTGGGAAAAAGGGACACACCTCCTTTGCAGGATCACACACCGTGACAACGTAATCAAACGCGGTACCCTGGAATTCATGAATGCTTTTCGACCGATACGCTGAAATGTCAATACCGATTTCTTTCATCACCGAGATGGCAGCAGGATCAACCTGGGTTGGTTGCACACCAGCGCTGTACGCCTCATACTGATCCCCGTAGAGGGCACGTAACAATCCTTCCGCTATCTGAGAACGCGCAGCATTATGGGTGCATAAGAATAACACCTGGTGTTTCTTCATGGTTTTTTCATACCGGTAAAACAGGTTTTCGAGGTGTCCTCTCGACAGTCGATTTCCACACGCTCCCCGGTCACCATGTACACGATTTTTTCAGCCATTTTACACGCATGGTCCCCGCAGCGTTCCAGGTACCGAGCGATGATGATATAGTAGGTACATCGAGTGATGACGGAGGGATCCTCCATCATGTAACTGAGGCATTCTCGAAAAATAGAATATCGAAGTTCATCAACGGTCGATTCCCTATCGATAAAATCATTGAATCTTGAGAGATCCCCGGTCTCAAACGCATAAAGCGCGTCATTAATCATGCTAGTCACAAGTTCAGCCATGTGAGGTAGGCTTACCAATTTTTTCACATGACCATTTTTTTCAAATTCAGATACCAATTTTGCGATATCCTTGCCGTACCTCCCTATCCGGTTCAGATACGTAATCAATTTTAAAATACAGGCGATCTCTCGTAAATCCCGTGCCATGGGCTGGTACAGGGCGATTAATCGGAGCGCTTTCTCCTCGATTTTGTCATCCATATCCGCGAGTTGCACCTTATTGGAAATAACCCATTGGGCTTTTTGTGTATCTAATTCCTTCAGAGCCTGAACAGATTTTGAAAGCATATCCTTAGCTAAATGCCCCATCGTATCAACATCTTTTTTTGCTTGGTTTAATTCAACATGGAACTTCTCAACCATAGTGTTTCACCTCATCCAAATCTCCCCGTGATATAATTCTCCGTGAGTTCTTCTTTTGGGTTTTCAAATATCTGTTTTGTTCGTCCAAATTCGATGAGTTTCCCAAGATACATATACGCCGTGTAGTCACTGACTCGTGCGGCCTGCTGCATGTTATGGGTAACAATGATGACGGTATATTTCTTTTTTAACTCTAGCATCAGATCCTCTATTTTCGCTGTTGCAATCGGATCCAGAGACGAACAAGGTTCGTCCATTAAAATAATCTCCGGTTCGATGGCAAGGGATCGTGCGATGCAGAGTCGCTGTTGTTGTCCACCAGAAAGACCCATAGCGGATTCGTGGAGCCGGTCAGAGACTTCATCCCAGAGGGCGGCAACCTGTAAGCTTTTTTGAACAATCCTGTCCAGTTCTTTTTTATTGTTGTTCCCCTGCACACGGGGGCCGTACGCGATATTTTCAAAAATACTTTTTGGGAACGGGTTTGGTTTTTGGAACACCATACCGATTTTTTTCCGTATCTCCACCGCATCCACATCATCGTGATAGATATCGTTTCCATCAAAAAGGATACTCCCGGTGATCTTGCATTTGTCGATGACGTCGTTCATGCGATTGAAACAGCGAATCAACGTTGATTTCCCACACCCTGAGGGACCAATTAACGCGGTGATCTTGTTTGCCAAAACACTCATATTGATGTGATACAATGCTTGTTTTTCTCCGTACCAGAGGTTCAGGTCGACGGTTTTGATGATTTCTTTTTCAGCCATGTTGTTTCACCATTTCATGGTTTTTTGATAATGATTCCGGATGAGAATCGCGACAGAGTAAAACGCGATCACGAGCAGAAGCAATACTAACGCGGTTCCTCCTGCAGCAGTCCGTGCGGCTGCCCCCGGGACGTTGGTTGCGATGATAAACAGATGATACGGTAAGGCATTCACTGGCTCCAAGAGCGACGAGGGGAAGAAGGAGGAAAACGCAACCGCGGTAAACATAATCGGTGCGGTTTCCCCTGCGGCCCGTCCAATCCCCAGGATCGCCCCGGTGATAATCCCTGGCGCCGCGGGGGGGAGCACCACCCGTCGTATGGTCTGCCATCGGGTCGCACCCACCGCGTAGCTTCCCTCACGAATCGATTGGGGCACGCTTCGTAACGCTTCCTCTGTGGTTCGGAGGATTGTTGGAATGATCATAAAGGCGAGGGTGATTTGTCCCGCGAGTAACGAAAAACCGAACTTCAGGTACAACACAAAGAAGGCGAACCCGAACAGCCCAAACACAATCGATGGTGTCCCGTTGAGAAGATCAGCACCGGTCCGGATGATTCTTGTCATCAGGCTTTCTTTTGTGTATTCTGTCAGATAAATGGATGCACCGACACCGATCGGCATTGCGAGTGCTAACGCTCCTGCAACAAGATATAACGTGCCGATTAACGCAGTTGAGATGCCTCCGGCTCTTCCCAGGTTTCTTGGTGCCTGCGTGAGAAATTCCCAGCTTAACGCACCAACGCCGTTAACGACGATATAGGATAAGATAACCCCAAGTAAGATGATGATGATGAGAATGGACGCCCCAAGAGCGGAAAAAGCGATTTTCTGGTTCATCTTTTGCGAAATTTTTTTTCGCATAAACCAATAAAAAATCCCGATCATGACGAGAACGCCGGTTATGACGATGCCGGTGATGAGATACAGAAGCACAAGGAGGAAAAGCAGCGCGAGACTGATGAAGATTTTCTTAATTTTCCCGATGAGTGCGACGGTAAGTATTGGTTTTTTCTTCTTCCCTGTTGCGCCATGTCTTTTTTGTAGCACGCCTAGTAAATAGACGGCACTCAGGTTGATGACCAGGGTGATGATCAAAAGAAGTACTGCCACCCCAAAAAGCGCGTGATAATGCGGTCCTCCCACTGGGACTTCAGCAGTTTCAATACCTAGCGTTGAGGTGAGGGTTCGAATCGGGGAAAACGTGTTCCATAACGGGGTGGGGATGATCGCTGCGTTTCCGCATACCATCAGGATTGCCATGGTTTCTCCGACCGCCCGTCCTATGCCCAGGATGATTGCAGCGGTGATCCCGGAGAGTGCGGTTGGAACAACGACTTTGCTGATGGTCTGCCATCGTGTCGCACCCATCGCAAGTGACCCTTCTTTGTATTCACGAGGAACTGCTTTCAAGGCGTCTTCTGCGACTGTTGTGATCGTCGGAATCGCCATGATACCCAGGATGATTGAACCAGCAAGCCATGTTTCCCCCGTGGGTACTCCAAAGAAATCCTTTATCCATGTGGTCA
>JBAZLE010000163.1:0-4360 GCA_041650455.1 Thermoplasmatota archaeon
GACCCTAAAAGACAATTCCTTCCTTGGTTGAAACAAATTAAACGAAACAGGAAACAGATGATTTCGACGCTCTGATGAACCAGGCAGCGAACTAGAAAATAAAATCCTATTCTGCTGCACCATCAGGAACTCATACCCCTGGGTTTTATTTCTTCGTCAAAAGAACTTCCGTAATCAACGAAAACACAAACGCGATGAACAACAACATAAGGTACCCGAAAAACTCAACGTTGACTCCTGTGACAAAAAAACCAATGACGATACTGATAGCAAAAATCCAGATTCCTGCGATAATCAGGTGTTTACTCTCCATACCCCCACCACTATTGCTTAAAGGTCGTCCGGTCGTTGAATTCCTGCTGTTTTCCTTTGTTCCATTGGGAAACCGGTCTTAGGTATCCGACCACTCTGCTGTAGATTTCACATTTATATGAGATGAAATGCTCACAGTCATGACATACCCAGGCGTCCCGGTCTTCGTTTGTTTTTATCAAAGAGGCTTCTTTCCCGCATTTATCACAGGTCACAGTCGAATCGCTCATAGACAGGAACATTGTAAAGCAGTTTTTAATCATTTCTCAAAAAACGCAGCAAAGATGAGCATCATGATGAAAAAAAATAGTTTTGAAGAATCGTTTTGATTGGAAAACCTACCAACTGGGGACACTTCTGGACGCCGCGTTCTTTCGAAGCCCGATGGAGGATAACTGGCGAACCGTGAATGCTTTGAAAGGATGCAAGAGACAGAACAACAGCGTCAACACCATAAAGAGAAATTGAAGGCCGTAGGCAATGACTTCCTGAACAACTGTTCCAAATTGTGATTCTCGCATGGTCATGACATATCCACACGCACCCTTTATGAAAGCGTCTTGATCCAACACATGAAACGAGATGACGGGGATGCCTTCCAAGGTGTACATGAGGTAGTGTGTTCCTTCATGGACGTACACGGAAACCGGGAAGAATACCGCGGTGATGGTCAGGCTGAGAAGCAGGAGGCCAAGGAACCCTTTGAAGGACGTCATAGGCATCTGTGAGAAGGGTTGACCTCAGAGTATATAAGACTTCATTGACACCTCGTACCGATTTGCCTGTTCAAGGAGGATAGGGTGTTGATCTGCTGACCGTCAGAGTTACGTCTCATCCTCGTATGTACGGTTCTCATGCTTATTGATTCTATTACAAAAAACGGTTAGTGATGTAAGGGCGGGCGAATAGCATCTGCTTAGGTTTATTTAATCAGCAAACCGAAATCCTATTTCATAGTATTCATTCTGATATTGGATAAACTCAGTATTTTTCGATTCCAAGAAATCTTTGAACTCATAAAATTCTTCTCGAGGAGTTTCTATGGATGTATTAGTGAGGATCGCTTCCTTTAAATGAGGAAAATGCTGCATTTGCTGTTCGGTCATGTTTACATAATTGGTTGGTTCTTCACTTATTCTATATACTCGGAAACCTTGTGATTGACAACCACTCAACCAAACACTCACAAAAATGACAAGAATCCCCATGAGTACCAATTGTTTTTTCATCACCCTTTACCTCCACTCTGATGTTTTTAGAGGAATTTTTCCTATAAAAACTTAACCTTTCAAGGTGAAGAATTGACACGATTTCTAATTGGTATTTTAGACGTTTACGGTCCAATTCCCAATCAAATGGTTCGTAGGGAGATAGGTCAACGTCACGGTAATATTACCCGGGACGTCCCAGACAAAAATATTATCACCAACCGTAACATATGCCGAAATTGTTGCGGTAGTCCCGATTCCAGCAAGACCGTTATAACTCGAGTCTTGCACCTGCCAGCTTGCGGGAGGAGTCGTTGTAATCGCGATGTCGCTCCATTTCACATTTGCATCCACAGAAGCCACAATGACTCTATTTGTAGCATTGTTGACTGTACAAGTGATATTGAGAAATTTTTGTGATGGTGTGAGGGGAACAGGTTTTACAATAATAACCGCAGTCGCACTCTTTGTTGAGGTTGCATTTGATGCGGTCAATGTATACGTCGTGTTTTGAGTTGGTTGTATGAGTCGATGTCCGGTGAGAGCGACGGAGCCGATCCCATTGTCAATCGTAACCGTGTCCGCACTGATAACAACCCAGCTAAGATTCGCATATTCACCCTGATGAATTATGGCAGGTTCGACATCAAAGGACATGATTGAAAACCGAGTGAAATCCTCAGGGATATCAAAGCATCCACTGAAAAACGATATGAACGACAAGAGACAGACACCGAGTATGATTATTTTTTTCTTCATATCTCTTCAATCCTCTAAAGTTTTGTATATGGTCATCACATAAAAACGTATCGAGAAGAGGAATCGAGTCGAGGTGCCTCTTTATTTTTCTACCACCTCAAAAAGATTGTCAGAGAAATCCCGCACGAACAACAACTGTTTCCCTTGTTTTTCAACAAAAAACGGCTTCAACCCCTGCTCATGACACCGAATGAGAAAATCAGCTGTACTGTCGACCTCCACCCCGATGTGAACAAAGGACCGTGCCTTGGGTGTTTGGGTGAGAAACACCTCGAAGCGTGCCGTCCCATTATCGTACGTCTCCATCTGCACCGGCTGCTCGATCTGGAAAATCGATGTGCACAGCTCCTGAGATAGCATCGTACTTTTCACCTTGGGAATCCCCAGGACCTTGAGGAAAAACACATCCGCCTGCTGCTGGCTGGCGTATTCCAACGCCACATGCGAAATCCGCGTCTTGCTCTGCATAGACATCCTCCGAACATCACGCATCACGTCCCAGAATTTAAACCAAGCTATGAACGAACATGCGGTATTAAAATAGTATAAAGGCAACAACACGATGCATCTCCATGGATCATCTGGAATGGTTGAACCAAGGGGCGATCTATCATATCCTCATCGACCGGTTCGCGGGGTTTCACAGCACACGCAACTGGGACCAACCCGAGTTCCTCGGGGGAACCCTCCGGGGAATCATCGACCGCCTGCCCTACCTCCTCGACCTGGGCGTCACCACCCTGTGGATCTCCCCGTTTTACAAAACCTCCGCGTACCATGGGTACCACATCACGGATTTCTACCAGGTGGACCCCCGTTTCGGGACCCTGGAAGACCTCCAGGAGCTCATCAGGCAATCCCATCACCATCATCTTCATATCATCGCGGATTTCGTCCCCAATCACTGCTCAAAACACCATCCGTTCTTCACCGCAGCGCAGCAGGAGAAGAACAGTAAATACGCAGACTGGTTCACCTTCACGGACTGGCCAGACCAGTACCTCTGTTTCCTCAGTGTCAAAGACATCCCGAAACTGAACCTCGACAACCCGGAGACACGGGACCATATCGTGAATGCGGCCAAATACTGGCTCAGCCTTGGGTTCGACGGGTTCCGACTGGACCATGCCATTGGACCGTCACATCGGTTCTGGGAACACTTCACCAGAGAAATCAAAAAACAGTTTCCCCACAGCGTCCTCATCGGGGAAGCCTGGATGATGGGAATCAAACGACACGAGCTGCGCACCCTGCGTGTACGACAGAAACATCTGAAATGGCTCTGGGGGGACACATCCGACAGCCTTTTTAGAGAATACATCGGAACCCTCGATGGCGTCCTTGACTTCAGAGTCCAAGAGCTCATCAGACACTATCTCATCCAGCGGACCCTCTCAGAACACACCTTCAGGAAACACCTCGACAACCATTACGCGCGATTCCCGGAACAGTACGTCTTACCAACCTTCCTGGATAACCATGACATGGACCGGTTCCTCTTCCAAGCGGGAAACAACAAAGAAACACTCAAGACCGCAGCAGCACTCCAGTTCTCCCTGCCGCACCCCGCGATCATCTACTACGGGACCGAGACCGGGATGACCCAGACGACCTCACAATGGAAGATCCCAGCGAACGGTGACCTGCAAGCCCGCCAACCCATGAACTGGGACGCACCAGACCAAGACCTGATCCTGTTTTACAAACAATTGATAAAAAAAAGAATATAAAAAGAAGTCTTCAACCGTTTGATTCTTTTCAGAGTGATCATGAGATGCGACGAAGGAAAAACAACATCCTAAAACCGTGTCAATGCTCCTATTTTTTTAAGATATGTTTTTAAGGAACAAATTGTTTTATATCTGTTGAAGTGGATGTGAACTATGGCGAAAACCAGTAAAAACCAGATGCAGCAGGATGAAAAAAAGGTACTCTCTGAAATGATAAAGAACTCAAAAGAAAATATTGATACTATTGCAAAGAACTGTAGGTTCTCACGACAGAAAGCATGGAGAATGATTAAAGATTTAGAGAAGGACAGTATCATTTGGGGATATACCACTGTTTTCAATGAGGAAAAA
>JBAZLE010000164.1:0-4357 GCA_041650455.1 Thermoplasmatota archaeon
GATGCAGCCCAGCTGATTGATTGTGATGTTGAAGAACCAAACGCGAATATTTTCCTGAAAGCGCCGATAGATCATCAGGAGAACGTCGCCGTGGACACCCCTGCTATCGATGGGAAAAAATGTGATTACTGCGGGAAATGTGCTGATTTTTGCAGGTACCATGCTCTTGCGGTGGTGCCACAAAAAGTCCTGATTTTTTCAGAGTTATGCCATGCCTGCGGAGGGTGCGCCCTGGTCTGTCCGAGAGACGCTATCCACTGGGAAAAACGAATCATCGGAACCATTGATCATGGGACCCATGGGTATGTTGATTTTTATCAAGGGGTGTTAAACATTGGTGAAGCAATGGCTGTGCCTGTCCTCCGAGCCCTAAAGAAAAAGATAAATCTAGAACAACACGTTATTTTAGACGCCCCACCAGGAACAGCCTGTCCAGTAATCGAAACCATACGAGGTTCGAACTACGGTATTCTTATCACAGAACCAACCCTGTTTGGCTTCCATGATCTGAAACTGATGGTTGATGTGATGCGTCATACCGCTATCCCTTTCGGTGTAATCATCAATCGCGATGGAATCGGGAATAACATCGTCGAACAGTACTGCCAAGACGAGAACATACCAATTCTTCTCAAGATACCTCACAGTGACGAAATCGCTTATCTGTATTCTAAAGGTATTCCTTTTGTAGAAAAAATTGACACCTGGCGTGCACAGTTCAAACATCTTTTTCAGCAAATTTGCACCGAGGTGAGTAGATGAAACAACTTGCCATCATCAGTGGGAAAGGAGGAACAGGAAAGACGTCTCTTACCGCAGCATTTGCTGCTCTTGCACAGAATGCGGTCCTTGCTGATTGCGATGTTGATGCTGCTGACCTACACCTTGTTGTAAAACCAATCATAAAAAAAACAATGAAATTCCAGGGTCTCGAAATAGCCTCGATTGATAAAGACAAGTGCATTGACTGTAAAAAATGCCATAATTCTTGTCGTTTTCATGCCATTGATGATGAGATACGCGTACTGAAAGAATCCTGTGAAGGATGCGGTGTCTGTGCCTATGTCTGTCCGGTTAATGCGATTACGATGGTTGACAGGGATTCAGGTGTCGCATATCTCTCTGAGACACGATTCGGACCAATGGCACATGCGGTACTGAATACCGCAGAAGAGGCATCGGGGAAACTCGTAACCCTGGTGAGAAATCTCGCAAGAGATATTGCTGAACAAGACAAAAGAGATCTCGTCCTCATCGATGGTCCACCAGGGATTGGTTGTCCTGTGATTGCCTCCATTACTGGTGTGGATCTGGTGTTGATTATCACCGAACCAACGCTCTCGGCGATCCATGATTTGGAACGAGTCCTTGGTGTTGCACAGCATTTTCATATCCCTGGGGTGGTGTGTATTAACAAAACATCCATTAATCCTGATAAAACAAAAAAAATCGAGGAATATAGTAAAAAAAACAATATCAACATCGTTGGAACGCTTCCGTATGATACCACCATCACTCAGGCGATGATTCATGCACAAAGTGTGACAGAATTTTCTGATGGTGTTTTATCTCAAAAGATACGTGAAATGTGGAGTAAGATATTGGATGTGTTACAAGAAAATGGTTGAACATAACAATCAACGCATTGCATGGTGTATTGTTTTTGAGGTAGAAAAAAAATGACAGGTGCTGTCAAGAACGTAGCGTTTGGACCTGTTCCCTCACGACGCTTAGGGCAAAGCATCGGAATAAACAACATCCCACCAAAAATCTGTACTTATTCCTGTGTTTACTGTCAACTAGGAAGGACGCGTGTTCTACAGATGGCTCGTAGGCCATATTATCGACCACAAGAAATCAAAACAGCGGTACAACAAAAGATTCAGGCTGCAAATGACCACCAGGAATCTGTTGAGTATCTCACCTTCGTTGCGGACGGTGAACCAACCTTAGATAGCAACCTTGGGATAGAAATCAAAATGCTACAAACATTCGGGATGCCCATCGCTGTCCTAACGAACTCATCATTGTTATGGAAAAAAGATGTTCAAGATGATCTGCGGAAGACTAATCTGGTTTCAGTAAAGATTGACACGGTTGATGAACAAATCTGGCAGCATATCAATAGACCATATCCCTTCCTTGCCTACAAAGATATTCTGGAAGGGATAGTAAAGTTTGCGCATTCTTACAACGGAGATTTAGTCACAGAAACGATGCTGATTCAGGATGTGAACGGGACTCCTCAAGGTATCAAAAAAGTCGCTGAGTTTATTACTAAGTTATCCCCGAAAAGGAGCTATATTTCAATTCCCATACGCCCCCCAACAGAATCCTGGGTAAAACCTCCTACTGAAGACGCAATCAATAGAGCGTTTCAAATTTTCAAAGAGTACGAAATCGATACTGAATATCTGATTGGTTATGAAGGAAATAGGTTTGCATATACAGGGAACCTCGAAGAGGATTTACTTGGTATCATGTCTGTCCATCCGATTCGGGAAGATGGCGTACGAGAATTACTTTTAAAAGCAAACGCACATTGGAGCATTATCGAAACACTTCTGCTTCAACAAAAAGTGATCAAAAGAGAGTACAATGGGAAAAAATTCTATATGAGAACATTCCCAGGGACAACGCAGGGTTCATGAGAGGAGAATTTTAAAGAGTATGGATATCATGATAGGGATGGAGAATGATTAAAAGAAAAACAATTGAGGAATATGTTGAAACCATTTTCTTTCTTCAAAATCGAAATGGCAATGCAAAGACTGGTAGAATCTCTTCACAGATTGGTGTCCAACCCTCATCGGTCACGGAAATGTTGCAGAAGCTCCAAGAAGAAGGATATATACAATATGAGCCGTACAAAGGAGCGAAACTTACGGAAACTGGAAAGATCCTTGCCCATGAGTTGATGAGCAAGCATAAAATCATCGCAGATTTTTTAGAAATCATCGGTGTACAAAGAGAATTAGCTGAAGCGGATGCCTGTCAAATTGAACATCATGTGACTACGAAAACAATGCAACGATTAGGGAAGTTTGTAGAATTTATTAATGATGCGCCCCATGAACCAAAGTGGATTGAGCATTTCAACTATTATATCAAGACTGGTAAAAGAAAACACTGTAATTTTTATGAGGAAAAGGAAGAAAAGCAATGATTAAAAAAACAGAAAGAGTGATGTGATATGGTTCCCCAACGAATGTTTTTCACAAAAGGAGTTGGCCGGCACAAGCAAGAGTTACAATCATTTGAATTAGCGCTTCGCAATGCAGGAATTGAAAAATGCAACATAGTCAATGTCTCTAGCATTGTTCCACCCTTTTGTAAAATTATTCCACCGCGGAAAGGCTTCAAAGAACTTGCCTCTGGGCAAATCACCTACTGTGTGATGGCACGAAACAGCACCAATGAACCAAATCGGTTAGTAGGAGCTGCAATTGGGGTAGCCTTACCAAAAGATTCGAACACGCACGGGTACATCTCCGAGCATCATTGCTATGGTGTTACCAGCAAAAAACTTGAAGATTATACGGAAGACCTTGCGGCAACCATGCTTGCGACCACCCTTGGATTAGAGTTTGACCCGGAAAAAGCCTGGGATCAGCGAAAACAGGAGTACAAGATGAGCGGGCAAATCGTTCGGACCCAGAGTGTCGCACAGACCGCCGAGGGCGACAAAAACGGTTTATGGACCACGGTAATCGCCGCAGCTATTTTTTGTGAGAAATGAAAGGTGAGATATTTTGTTTACCACTGAAGTCATGAAGCGATTTAAGAACCCAAAAAACGCAGGTGATTTGAAGACGTTCAATGGACTAGGAAACGCAGGAGATCCTGGGTGCTCAGATGTTGTTGAAATAAAAATACAGTTTGTCAATCACAGGGTAAAAAACGCGAAATTTAAGGTGTTCGGCTGCCCTGGTGCCGTATCAACAACAGATGTTTTCATCGATATGATAAAAGGAAAAACCATCGAGGAAGCCTCAAATATCAACGAAGAAGCAATTGGAACAGCGTTAGGTGGATTGTCTGTTGACTCGATGCATTGTGTTCATCTTCCCCTTCAAGCATTTCGGAAAGCAAAAGAGCACTACGAAAAGTCCCTAAAAACAAAATAAACAATTACAACAACGAGAGATTATCTACGATAATCGCCCATCGTCTCTCCTGGTATGAATCATGTTGATCTTTTTTTCTAACCAACCAATCCGTATCGCTTCTGCTTTATCAAACTCTGGCACATAGGGTTTGATATCTAACAAAGGTGTTCCATCGACGATATCCACGTTCTGAACATGGAGGATATTCTTCTGTACGCTCAGGAGACGGACGACGGACATCCCCACCG
>JBAZLE010000165.1:0-4296 GCA_041650455.1 Thermoplasmatota archaeon
TCCGGCGTTCCGCGCTGGAGTGATTGAGATGATGCAGACGTATCAGAAAAGTCCGGATGCTGTACACAGTGGTTTGATTGCCGGAGGAGAAGGAGGAAAAGTACAGCAAGCGGAACAGGCACCTGCAGCTCCTCAATCTCAAACTCCACCCAGACCGTCCGGAGTTATAAGCGGGACAGTTCTTCCTTTTCCAAATCTTTGGGGCCGGGTGACCGATTGGTCCAATAAAACTGTTTATCCATTGGTATCCCGATTAACCGGTGTCTCAGAGGGACTAATTAGTGATAAGGGAACTTTCCCTGCAATGATGTATGCATTGGTATCCCGATTAACCGGTGTTTCTGTGGAGATAGTCCAAGACCAAGGGATACTCCCGACACTGTGGAATTGGATACGACGAGTACAAATTACTTCAGAAGGTATCGGAGTACAACAAACAATGTCTATTTCATCATCGAATGTCCATCAGGTAGATCCTCAAGAGATTACGGTAGAAACTCTCCAACCCTTTTTCATTGGAGCGATTAGTACCGGTCCCAGATCTACGTATGCCAGGGCGAAGGGTACAGTAGACGGAAATCCAAGACTGGATGTGTGGACGGTTGGGACAGAGGGAAATCCTGAGGTTTTGATTTTGAGAACCAGGTCAACCGGCCGGGTGACGGTGAAAATAGACAGAAATATTGATCTTACCAAACGTTTGGATGTGGTTGAGGCAATCCTCACAGGACTGGAGCAGGTTCAAGAGCAATTAGCAAAAGAAGGATCAGCAAGACAAGCACTTCTCCTTTCAGAAGAAACACGAACCCGTATCATCCAAGCCATGCCTCCTGTTAGACAGCCGGTCTTTATGGTTGAAGATGGGTTGCCTGCGTATTTTGTGGGACGGCCTGTTTTGGAGCGGGTGTTGACCGGGATAGAACCGGATCTTGTCCAGGATATCGATGGGATACTAGAGGATCAACAAGGAGAAATACTTCTTGATCCGACGAATCTCGCTGGATTTACCGAACAAGCAGCTGATGTCATCGCAGATCGGATACGAGAACGATTAACTGATCCAGCATATTCACAAACGGATATTTCTTTGTTTGCCAGAGCGCGCGCGGAACGTCTGACACAACATTTTCGGGAATGGCTTGCGATATATCATCCTGTGGATGCACCAGTTGATCCTATTACCTTGGCTATATTGAAAGCACAGCAGACCCAGCAAAATTACGCAAACTGGCAGAGAGTGAAGGAATTATTACCGCCGGGTCCCGCAGTTTCCGATCCGCTTCTTTCTCCCCGTGTTACCGATATACTCTTCCAGCAATATTTGAGAAATTATTTACAACGAACGCTCCAAAATACTCATACTTCCATAGACCGGACATTGAAAGAGAAAGAATCAGATGTAAATAGACTTCAACATACGCTTTTGAGAGATGTACGGGAACGATTGAAGATAATAGATCCCGAGACGGTTTCAATTGATACTGATGAGCTTAATTCGCTTATCCGTTTTGCCAGAGACCTTATTTCATCGCCGGTTATCATTCAGAGAAACGCAGATAATACCTATGCGTTGAGTATTGCCAATCATCCGATGGGGTTATCTGTGACAGATTCTGGGGATACTGCCGAATGGCAGACGTATATCGGAGATATCAGCGTCCGCGTCGAACAACGGCCAAGGGGAATATTCCGGAGGCGTGTTCCAACACTTATTGTTTCTTCCGGGACGACACACCAGCTAATTTCATCAGTTGATTTAACGCCTTATGCAGGAACCACTTCGCTTATTCAGCGGATATGGGCACCTCTTTCAGGAATATTGTTGCTCATAACCATGTTTGGTTTGCTCCAGGGATTTATTGTCCCATCGTATCAGCCTGCGCCCCAGCCGGTTACAGAAGCACAAATCGTCCGGCAATATACACAACAACCTACACAGCAAGCACCACCGTCGATCGTGCAAATACCTGGATATTTCTATGTCATACCTGCCGAAGGACCGCAGATTCCTGTGTATGGACTTGTAGGCGAGTTTCAAACCAGGGAAGATGTATCGAAGTTTTATCAAACAATAGATGGAGATAACGCTGGAGTGACAGATCCGGAAGCACGGAATGCCATACGCGCCCAGCATCTCAATCCCAATGTCCGGTATCTGGAATTGGTGATACCCAGGTCTGCATATTTGAAATTCCAAAATAATGAAGAACAATCCGGGGTAACATTTGAAGAATGGATACAAATACATGTGGATATTCTGAACCAAACCCTTGAAGAATCAAACCCATCCACCCAAACTCGGGTACAGGTGAGGCGTGTGTTGGTAATAGAAGATAGCGCAGTATCAGACTTTGTTCCTTCTTCTGAGATAACGCTGGATCAATACTGGAGAGAAACATATGGAAACTCTATCCCGCTTGATGTCGATATGTCCTGGGCTATTGGTGATGATTACCGCGATAACGGTACATCCCTCAATCTCATGTATGTTTCTCATTCTGCAGATGGCAGTAGAGTATTTACCCAATTTGTAGATGGTAGTGTACAGGTAAGAAGAAAATATGTACTTCCTCCAAGAACAGATTCACTGACTGGGAAAGAAAATGTTCTTATTGACCCGGATCTGCTTCATGAATGGCTCCACCAAGTATTAGGGCTTCCCGATACGTATATTTTTGATGTACGGGGGGGGACTTTCCTGAATACATGGTTTTATTCTTTTACCACTTCAGAACTTGGACCATTTGTGTACACAGGGATAAATCCATCTTCGTACGATGCGATGCTTATAGAGAGGAATAGAAATGACCAAATACGGGATCCTTATGGTGTTTCATTTGACCGTGAAGGGTATAGATCGCTTCCTAGTACGATCCACATATCTGTAGAAACAAATGATCCGACTGGAGAGCCAACACTGGCTATCCATGCAGTGCGGTTTTCTGGAGGGTATCTAGATCCAAAGAATTTTGAAAAGACGCCTGATAGAGCGGTAAACGGCAACAGTATTGATATCACTCCTTCGGTTTTGGATATAAATCCGTCTATCCGTTCAAACAGTATTCTTGTCCGTATCAGTCAAAGGGGAAGAAATGACCGCGTGGTTGTTCTGCCTATATCAGCGTTTGTCATGAGTAAATTGGCTGGAGTGGAAGATGCGCAGTACACCATTGTATTTACCGGATATGACAATCCCGGAGAGAGCAATCTTGTCATGTACGCGCTCAATAGTCGAGCGGAGTTTGACGACTATGTAGCTAAACGGCAAACAGTAGGAGATGAGATGTATGCATACATGCAAGTAGATGGGACGGAGACGTATTATGCTTGGTATTTTGATGATGAACAAAAAGCTCCTCATGATGATTCTTGGGTGGGTGTACAGAAAAAAACACCGACCTATCTTTTAGAGCCGGTGCCGGAACCGCCGGAAGAGGAAATAACAACCGGCAAACCGCCGACCGCGCCGGCCGTTGAACCGCTCCCTCTACAGCCTGAGACACCCGCCGAACAGCCAGCAGAAATACCAGAGGCGCAAACAGAAGAACAGACAAATTTCACGGCACAGCCAGTGAAGTTTATGGTGTCATCTGAAGAATTTGTTGCTCCAGTTGGTATTCCAAAAAATATTACTGAAAGACAATCTGTTGCTTCAGCAAATCTTAAAGATGACGGAACTATTGAGTTGCCAGCTAACGACGGATATCTTCCAATCCCGGAACAGATAGTTTTGGAAAAATTGATTGATGGATTAAAACGGACTGTTGACACATATAGGAAAACAATTCTTAGTCTTCTGGTGGAAACAAATGAGCGCTATCAGATAACAACAAGAGATGGGGGTAGAGTGACAAAATGTAATATTTTTGTATCTGATGTTACTAGATTATTGGGTGTTGAAATTCCACATTGGTGGGAGGGGAGAGAAATGTCCGCAAACAGGATTTATACATGGCTTCACTCTCAATTTGCTATAGATCTTGGTTGGAGAAATGAAGATTTGACAACAGCGGGAACGAATGCTGAAAGAGGAATCCCAACAGTAGCAGTTGATGACAATGGCCATATTGCTATGGTGATAGGGGTAGATACTGACGGAGAAATACTTGTTGCCCAAGCAAGAATTACGAACGGCGTAGGTATTCGGTTATCAAAAGCATTTGTGAATCCGGGACAAGTGAAATTCTTTTCAAACAGTGGATCGTATACTCTTATTGAATCATCGCCCTCTATAGAGGCAGCAGCGGCAGTATTAACTCCTCTTGAAGTAGCAGCTCAGAATGCTCTTGCTCGACT
>JBAZLE010000166.1:0-4246 GCA_041650455.1 Thermoplasmatota archaeon
GGAAGTGGGGGATGGCGGTGTGTGGGGGAGGGATGGAGAATACCTAAGAGGAAAAATCATTCAACAAAATCAGATTCCGCAATCTCCTCGATGATAAGCGGAGTTTGTAGTACCAGAATCCCCGATATTTTTTCTGCAAGAGAGTTTTGCAAATGCTCCTTATGTTCTCCTTTTCGGGATGTGTTGTTGTCAGGAGAGCGATGGTCATTCTGGAGGATCAAAGATGGAAAACATCCCGATAGTGCATTCAGCCATCATTTGTGTTTCAATCGGAACCAAGAATGTTACAAATGACGCTCTATAAGAGAAAAAATAAACTCAAGAAGTGATTTTCATTTGTTTTACTATTGCATTTGCAGCGTTCTTTTTTACACTATCGATTCCATTCAAGCACGCTGTCTTGGTGTTATAGGGTTCACTCACGGCAATGATTTTCCCATTTGATGCTTTCAATCTAAACCGGTATCTTCCTGATTTATCCACATAGACTTCAAATTTCCCGGAGGTACTTGGTGAAGAAAACACCACCGATCCCGAACCATACTTTATCACTTCAATTTTCGAACCAGTTTTCGCCATCTTTTCAGCCAGTGCCAAGATATCGCGGGCGACTGCCTCATCAACGTAATCTTCGCCGCAGTTCATGCAGATCTCTGCAGGCACTTCTTTCATGACAAGGGTGAGTCCATCCCGCTCGAATGTGACCGTCGTCGTCCCGCGTCGGGTCTCTCCACTCTTGCATACTACACACTTCATGATGTTCTCCTTGTAGAGTGATCTTCCCAGCGATCAGTGTCCGGTTCGTATGCTGTAACCACAATTATCACTCCCTCCTCTTTATCGTATGCTCCGACCTGGACAACAGGGTCTTCTTCATCCCGCTGGTCGATGTTGTGACCGTGCTGGACGGCGAGACCGTGCCGGTCCCGCTGTTGTCCAATAGTACTCAGGTGGGGATGGCGAAGCGATCGGTTTCCGGGAAAGCGATCAACTTCTGGATTGAGCCGCTCCTGTACACGTCGCCACTGGTGAGGGTAATGGATGTGTTGGAGGGGAGAGCGAGGAAAGCGGCGGTTTTTGTGGGGGTATAGATGGGAAAATTCACTATTACGGAAGAGAAATATCTGTGAATCTTCGAAAAGGTTTATAATTTTAGAGAATAGAGAAATCGCGTGAAAGAATGCAGGATTAGAATATGCCCCATCTTACGACCTTTAATGATCTGAAAACCTTGCTCCAAGCGGGTTTCGAAGACAATGAAGATTCACTGAGTCATTTCAATGCCACATATTCCACTCAGCTAAAGGCATATCTTATTGAAAGTAACCTTCCAGTTAAGGATCTTCCCTGTCCCTCGGGATTCGGACATTGGAAAAACCTTGATGTCCCCCATTGGTTTATCAATGATGGTGGCCATTTTCCTGGCTCACTCTTTCTTGATACCACCAGGGAAAGGGTCTGGATTTTTTACAGCCTTCTCGATGCAAGTTTATCAGATGTAACTGTTGATTCATGGATTAATGATATCAAGGGTCTCGATCATTGCTGGCTCTCGCGATCACAGTTGATGCATTTTGGAAAATTTGAGGAGTGGAAAGAAAGGGGCATTGGTCTGAAATTTACAGACGGTCTCACCCCAGAAGAAAATGCTGGAAATTTTAGTCTAAAGGCATGGTATGGTGCGACAAGACAGATTCCAGCACTAGATGATGTTTTGAATATCGCCAAGAAAAAGTTTGCAATCTATAGTGCACGGTGGCAAAAGATGAGTGGTGGATCTGTCACCATCTCTGCTGAATGGTATAGTAACGGTAAGGTCACTATTAATCGGGCAACGGATGTTGATGAAGTCATGCTCTCGATATCCGATATCGCAAACCGATATGAGGATGCAATTTTTGAGGCAACAGAGATCCGTAACTCGAAAATGGGAGCGTTTGAACTGGATTTTTCACAAACAATTGACCTTGAGGCATTTTCTCATACTGTTGCCATGGGAAGAGGCACAATGAATCTATGGCTCGTCGAAACGGAATCTCAATCAGATTTCAAACGATTCCGGGGTATTGATCTCCATACATGGGACCGCGTCTTTATGGATGTAGGATTGAATTACGCCTATCTGACGATACCGGGGAAAGGGTGCGTGAATGCAGCCCCTCGAATTGCAACGATTCAGGGTGAAGATAATGCAGGAAGGATAATGATATATTTCGATGGGGTTGAAATGTTTGCCTGACCCTGATCAACGAATTATCCTTTGGCGAAATACTATCCAATTATTCCATGCATATAAGAACCAAGGATTTATTGGACCTTTTTTTTCATCGGATTATGGAAATTACCGAGTTGAATCACCTTTATCCGAAAGGGAGACACTAAAACGAAGGATCCCCGATATCTTTGCATGTGGTCCGTCAGGATGGTTAATAATCGAACTCACATGCGATGATGAATCGAAGAAAGGTCAATTGGATGCGGATAAAAACCTCGATCCCAGGAGTCTATCAGGATATGGTTGTAAAGCATATTCCTCATCGCCTGATACCATTAGTAGTCGTCTAATCGAAAATAACGACCAAGGACATTGTCAGATGGTTGTGTATTCTTCATTTATTCTGAAAAATGAAGAATTTATTAATAATATCAATTTACGGAATGCACTTATCGAAACAAAAGGCAAGGATCTTACAAAGTTGCCGGAAATACCTTTTAGCCTTGTTCCTGAAATGAAAAACTTTGAAATCAGACGCGGGCTTGTGGATATTGTCATGCAAATTTTTTATGAAAAATCTGAAGGAAAAACCCCTTCCGAGATGTGTGAGGAGGGACTCGAACGGTTATTTGATCTCGTTTCTCCTTCCGCTCGACAGTCACTTGTTGATAAAATTCAGCAGGAAATGGATGTTCTCATTCGAACAGATCTCGCAGGATACATCGAATACAAAGACGGAAAATACCGGTCCACATCAAAATTGAAACCTTATCCTCTATCCAGGCAGGTTATTACCCAAAAATTACAATCCTGGGCGAATCCAACACAAAGGACGATTCCTGATTATAACCCCCTCTAATTTTGACATGAAAAGAATCTTAAACTCAGTATTTCCCTAACATTTTCCCTAAAAGAAAAATTAGTTCCGAAAGAAAACCATAGGATTCTTTCAAACGCACTCGTTCTTCTCTTCGATAATTATCGAACGCGACCAATAAAGCTAATTCAACATTTGTCTGAAGCATATCAAGTGGAGGCTCGATTTGTTCACGATGAAAATGGGTCGGTGAATTTTGTGCTAAAATTACTTCTTTTTTAAGCTGAAACTCTCCAAATTGTTTTTTGTATTCATTATTCGAGAGATTCATCAATTTGTATTCTTCACATTTCTTTTGCCAAAAAACGATAAATTGAATAATCTCTTCGTTATTCACGTTCGATAGGTCGATATCCCCAATGTTCCTTATCATTTCCCCACCCCCTCTACAATTCCGATCTCCTCCTCCGTCAGCCCGTATAGCTCATACACTAGGGCATCGACTATGAATTTTCTGGAGCCTCCAATCCGGAAGGCATAGTCAATAAACTCGGTGGACCCCCGGATGCGGATTGGATCTTCGTGGATGACTTCTTTGTACTGTTCGGAATAGCCCCTGGTATTGTCGACATCCCAACCGAGGGTCTTGAAGAACGGATCAACGAACTCCCTCCGGAGCTGGGTTTCGTTGAACTGTCCTCTCCTGTAAGCTGCCTGGTGAAATTCGTATCTCTCAACAAGTTTGAGGATTGCCTCCGGGATCTGTGTCGATGCCTCCATGCGCCTGCCTTGGTATGTAATTTTCATGGCGTGAGGAGTGAAGAATCATTCGATATCACGGGTGAAGAAGGAAAAAAAGTCACTATCACGAGGGTCCAGATCGAATAGGAATTGCAGATCCAGAACGATTCAAACCGCACGGTTTTCCTATTGGCCAGCAATTCAGGACTATTTCAAGGGACCGGCCAAAATTTCTTTTTATTTGTTGTTCTACCCCCTTATTGCCCTCCAGTCAAGGGAGGGCAGGAGTATCAGAAATGGCAGACTTTGTTGAACAGAGCGTCACCAAGACCGCGACCCGCGAGCTAACCACTCCGTTTGCGGATATTGCTGCGCTCAACACCGTGGTAAACTCCGTCATCAGTACCAACCCCTTCGGGTGCACTGCGTACGAGACTGGCGGTCAGACCATGGACGCGGTTGCAAAAACCCGC
>JBAZLE010000167.1:0-4212 GCA_041650455.1 Thermoplasmatota archaeon
AAGCAGCACGATCACACCCCACGGTCTTTCCTAGGAAACTTCCAGAAATGTGCATCCGACTGCACGGAATACGACCACACATGCTGGTGCTCGACCCGTTCATGGGGACCGGCTCGACCGCGCTTGCCAGTCAAAAACTTGGAGTAGACTTTCTCGGCTTCGAGATCGATACCACCTATGTCACCACGGCACAAAGGCTCCTACGACAATAAAAAAGCCCTTGTTCCAAATCTTTTATTTTTTCTCCATCATGCATCTTTTAATACCTCTGGAGTATAGTGGAGTAGAACAATGAAAAAAATCACTCCCTGGTTGCATGACAGCTCCTATATCGCTCCACTCTCACCAGCGTGCCGCATGTGCGCTAAGGGAGCAAAAATGGTAGTTTTCGTCACCGGGTTATGTTCCACAAAGTGCTTCTACTGTCCCCTCAGTTTCGAAAAAGGGGGAACCGATAGAATCTTTGCTGATGAATGGGAACTTCGCAATAAATCTGACATTGAAAAACTCCTCCGCGAGGCTGAATACATCGATGCCGCTGGTGCTGGAATCACTGGGGGGGACCCTCTTGTTGTGTGGCGACGAGTGAAAACATATATCGCGTTATTAAAAAAAACCTTTGGAGACTCCTTTCACATCCATCTGTATACCTCTGCATTGAAGAACGCGGCTCATCTCACCGACCTTGTAGCAGCTGGCCTTGATGAGATCCGATTTCATCCGCTCCCGCAGACCTGGCACAACATGGATGCAAGCCCGATTAAAAAACAGATTCAACGCATGGTGGATTCCTCTCTTGATGTCGCCATAGAAATCCCTGTGCTTCCAAAAAAAGAAAAAGAAATATTTTCGCTCGTTTCCTGGGCGAGCCAGCAAGGCCTGCAATGGGTCAATCTCAATGAACTGGAATTCTCCGAGCGAAACTGCGACGCTTTTCTCAGGCGAGGATACCACGTGAAACATGCGATATCCGCTGCAGTAAAAGGCAGTCAAGAAACTGCAATAAGAGTACTAAAAATGTCCCAACAAAGGAACCTTTCTATGGGAGTGCATTACTGTTCTGTTTCCTTCAAAGATGGTGTTCAACTGAAGAATCGTATTCTGCGAAGAGCGAACCACATCGCACAACCCTATGATGTCATCACCAAAGAAGGAACACTCATCAAAGGGGTGATTTATCCTTCGAACACCTCTTTACCATCCCTTCTTTCTTTGTTACAAAAAACCTACACGATTCCCTCACATCTTCTCCATCACGATTCCGAGAAGAACCGAATCGAGATCGCAGCTTGGAAGCTTGAGAAAATCGCACCCTTTCTCACTTCACAAGGATTTCATTGCTTCATTGTCGAGGAATACCCAACCGCGGACAGACTTGAGGTAGAACGCACTCCAATCCCTGCCCTGTGAAAAAGGTTTTTATATGGGGGCTACATTCCCACCTTACCATTTCTTCAGGAATGGAATCGATGAAAGCTCTCAGAGGAGGCTAAAAAAAATGCCGATGTATGTACGATTTCAAGCATCAAAAGAACTGCAAGATTTAGCCTATGAATTGATTGAAAAGGCTCGAGATGGAGGAAAACTAGGGAAAGGCGCGAACGAAGCGACGAAGTACGTGGAACGTGGCCAAGCAAAGATCGTCATCATGGCCGAGGACGTCACCCCTGAAGAAATCCTTGCGCATATGCCGATTCTCTGCGAAGAAAAAAACATACCCTACACCTATGTTCCCAGCAAAGAAGAACTGGGGAATGCTGCAGGCCTTGGGATTCCCACCAGTGCTATCGCTATTGTCAATCCTGGACGCGAAAAGGATCTCGTCGACAGCATCATTAAAAAACTAGAAACCGAAAAGAAGCAAGGTTAAGAGTATGGTTATCGAAGGAACCCCCTGTGAAGTCGTCGAGGTGATCGAACGGACCGGGATGGCCGGTGAAGCCTCCCAGGTGAAAGTCCGTGTCTTAGATGGGAGAGATAAAGGCAAGATCATCACCCGGAACGTCATGGGGCCGGTACGACTTGGCGATATTCTCATGTTAAGCGAAACACAACGAGAAGCAAAGAAACTTGGTGGACCACGATAAGAGGGAGACAGACATGGTCGAAAAAAGAACCTGTTCATTCTGCGGAACTGATATCGAACCTGGGACGGGAAAACTGTTTGTAAAAAAAGATGGAACCGTCCTGTATTTTTGTAAAATGAAATGCCAGAAAAACATGTTGAATCTGGGTCGTATCCCACGACGGGTCCGATGGACAAAAAGTTATTCAAAAAAATCATAAGCGGATAGAACGATGCATCTTGAGCTACCCTATGGGAAAGGAACCTTACCTCTTGATGTTCCTGAGAAAAACCTTCTAGAAGTTGCAGTCCCAAAGGAGTTTATACCACCAAGAGAACCTGAATTGATGGTTCAAGAAGCTTTGCAGAATCCCTTAGGAACTGATACGCTTTCTACTTTGGTTGGTTCCGGGGAGCGTGTGGCAATCGTCATTGATGATTATACGCGACCGTGCCCTACAAAACTGTTGTTATCACCCGTTCTCGAAGAGTTGAAAAACGCAGGGGTCGATGATTTAGACATCCTCATCATCATCGCGACAGGAACCCATCCCCCTCCTTCTGATGACGTAACTAAGGAACTTGTTGGAGATAAAATTTTCCGAAATTATATGATTATTTCGAATGATGTCGTCAAAGGAAACCATGTGAATGTGGGAAGAACCAGGCGAGGGAACGACGTAGAAATTCTCAGGGAATACTACGAGGCTGATTTTAAGATTCTTCTTGGGGACATTGAATACCATTATTTTGCTGGGTATGGCGGCACACGGAAGAGTATCCTCCCGGGGATTTCGTCAAGGGATACGATTCAACGGAACCATAGCTTGCTTTTTGAAAAACATTCCTGCATGGGCGTGTTGAGAGAAAACCCGATCCATCAGGAGATGAACGAGGCGATGCATCTCGCGGGATGCGACTTTGCCCTCAGTGTAGTACAAAATTCCCATCATCGGATCGTCGGTGCGTGGGCAGGTAACCCCGAAGCGGTCATGGATGCTGGAGTAAAACTTATCGACACCATGTATAAAATAGAAATCTCAGAGGCACCCGATATCGTGATTACCGCTGCCAATGGACATCCCCATGACATCAATCTCTATCAAGCGATGAAGGCGATGCATACCGCCTGTCAGATTATCAAACCACAGGGCGTCATCGTTCTTATTGCCGAATGCCCAGACGGTCACGGTAGTCAGCTGTATATCGACTGGATGAAGAAATATACCACCTCACAAGAGATACAAACAGCGTTACAAAAACATTTCGTTATCGGTGCCCATAAAGCATTTTACCACCGGATAACTGTGGAAAACCACCCGGTTATTCTTGTCTCGGAAATGGACATCCCCGAGATGAAGGAACTGTTTGGATTTACCGTAGAAAAAACACCAAATGATGCGTTAACAAGAGCGTTTAGTCTCGTTGGCGACCAATCCCAAGTGCTGGTTATGCCGCAGGGCACAACGACGTTTTTAACCATTAAAAAATAAAAACAGGTATTATTTTTCATAAAATGAATAAAAAATCTTTTTTAACCTGGTTCTGCTTCGGTAGGAGATAGGATAATAGAGAGAAACGTAACAGGATTGGGATAACTATTTCATGGAAAAAATATATAGAAAGTTTTATTAGTAATGACACCTATGTACACTTATTATAATATGGGGGAACTCCTATGCATAAAACAATAAAAATAGGTTTGGTTATCGGCATTACTATCGCTTTTTTGACACCGGTATCATTAGTCATTGCAGATGATATACCAACGGTAAACGTCATTTATCCGAATGGCGGCGAAACCTTAGCTGGGAATATCTCGATTCTTTGGTCTGCGTCTGATGATAACACAACGAATTTGAATGGTTCGATTGTGCTTGAGTACAGTCCGGATGATGGGGGGAATTGGAGTCTGATTGCGTCGGGGTTGAATAACACGGGGTTGTATGTGTGGGATACGACGGTGGTTCCTGATGGTGATCAGTATCTGGTTCGGGTGAGTGCGACGGATGAGGCGAATAACACTGGTTCTGATACGTCGAATAGTTCGTTTTCGATTGAGAATGTTGATTCGGTTGCTCCTGTCGTGGTGGTTCTGTATCCGAATGGAGGGGAGCTTCTTGTGGGTGATGTGTCTGTTCTGTGGT
>JBAZLE010000168.1:0-4168 GCA_041650455.1 Thermoplasmatota archaeon
TTTTCAACCGCTTCAGGAAGCAGATGAAGCAGCGCACCACCCATGAGGGCTCCTGCAGACAAACCGATAAGTACCAGTAAAATCTTATTGAGTATCTTGTCATTTACCGCGAGGCTAACGACACCGACGAACGAGATGAGGGAAACAATAAAGGTCGCGAAAATAATATACGCCAGTTCAAACACATCAGTCACCATGCTTTCTTTTTTACCGAGAAACTTGTTGGTTGTTTTTGTATTTTTTCCTTTATTTCGGATAGGGGATGAGACACAGGAACTTCAGTGTTGTACTCCCTCGGTTGATGAGCTGATGCCATTCCATCGGTTTGATAAACAAGACATCACCTGGTTGTAACGGTTGTTCCGTGGTCTGGTCTTTCACAAACCCGCCTCCCTCCAGGATGAAGACCTCATGTTCCCATTCATGCTGATGCATCGGAGAGTTCCCCCCTGCTTTGATTTCGAACAGACGCATGGCGAAATTCTGGGCACCGTCTTTTTTGGAGATTAACCAACGAACCTTCGTGTTTTTTACCCCTTCTTCCGGGGGATGCTCTAAATCTATCTCAGTGTAATGGACATGTTTCATGTGGTTCACCGTGTTGCTCTGGATACCTTTCTGCATCTTTAATGTTGCCCTCAAAAAAGATAGATATAAGGGAGATGCATTTACCATTCGAACCCAGGGTGAATCATGAAACTCAAAGACATCAACATCGCGGTGATACGAATTGAGGGGACGAACTGCGAGCAGGAGTCTTATGACGCGTTCAAACGCTTAGGAGCGAGTCCTGAGTTCGTTCATCTGAAACAGCTGCTGAACATCGACTGCAATGCTGATGAAATCCGCGATATCCTTGACTACCAAGGTCTCATGATTCCGGGTGGATTCTCCGCTGGTGACTACATTCGAGCTGGCGCGATTTTTGCCGCGCGGATTAAAAGCCAACTGCAAACACAACTCAAGGAGTTTGTTTCCCAGGAACGCCCAATCCTGGGCGTCTGCAATGGATTCCAGGTGCTCACCGAGCTCGGGTTACTCCCTGGTTTTGAGGAGATCATCCGACCGGTCCCTGACGCGTGCCTCTATCTTAACGACTCGAACCGGTTTGAATGCCGGCCGACGTTACTGAAGCATGAGAACCAAGGCACCTGTGTGTTCACCTCGAAAATCCCAAGAAACACCATCTGCATGATCCCCAGTGCACATGCGGAAGGAAAACTGCTGTTTCCTTTGGAAAAACAAGAGCAGTATCTGAAGAAATTAGAGAAAAACGATCAGATCGTGTTCCGGTACGTCGACCCGGAGGGGAACTACGCAGGGTACCCCTGGAACCCGAACGGCTCCCCGATGAACATCGCAGGCATCTGCAACCCGCAGGGTACGGTGTTTGGGATGATGCCGCACCCGGAGCGGACATATTACAAGCATCAACATTCGGATTGGACTGCAACTGGAATTGGAAACAACATCGGCGATGGACGTGCTATTTTTGAGTCAGTGCTCGCGTATATCTCAAAAAAGTTTTAGAACCAGGTGCTGAGAAACGCTTTTATAGAGAAACACCCCTTCTTTACTTGATAGAATAAAGAGAAGGGATACATCTATGAAAAAACATGTCATCATCTCAATAGTTGTCTGTTGTCTTTTGATACTCGGCGCATTTTCCTTCGCAGGAGCATCCACTGCTCTACAAAGTCCTCCCGATTGGCCTGATGGAACATTCGAGGGAGTATGGAGCAAACAAAAGGATGCTACCTCGGGATCTCTCGTGGGTGTATTGAACCAAGGTCGCCGAGCAACACGGGGTACATTTTCTGGGAACTGGAACACATCAGGAGAAAGTACTACCGGGACGTTCCGTGGTGTGTTCTACGGGATGCTCGTGGTAGGGCGATGGGATGTGACAGAACCAGCAACATCCACTCGGGTCATTGGTATCCTACGAGTGAATGAAACGCAGTTTTCCGCTCGACTGATCAGCCTTGGTGCAGGTGTTATCGACATCTCTGGTGTCCATGAGGCTTCTTTTCTACCGAAACTCACGGGTACCTATGGCGTCGGTGTGAAAAGCATGCACGTGGTTGATACGAGTCGACTGGAGGATTTCACCGCTGATCCAACGGATGTTAGAGAGATGATGTTGCAGCTCTGGTATCCGACTGAGGCAGGTATAGGAGGGAAGCGAACCGAATATATGGATTACCCTACCTTTCAGTGGTTGAAAGGCCGATCCCCGATCCCCTTGATCACTATTCCCAATAACGCGTATTTTTTTGTCCGTCCGCATGGACGCAACGAGACCACCATTGCGACAGGGATGTTCCCAGTGGTGGTATTTTCACCAGGATATGACGGGGTGTATCAGATCTACACGTCCTTCATCGAGGACCTTGTCAGCCATGGGTTCATCGTCGCCTCCATCAATCATCCGTATGTCTCTGGCATCACGGTGTTCCCGGATGGCCGCACGGTTGGATTAGCAGAGGTCCCCATCGACCCGGTGGAGCGGTCTGAGTTTTTCAACAGGTCGCTGCGGACTATCGTAGAAGACGCAAAATATGTTCTGGATACCATCGCAGAACTGAACGCTACCGACCCGGAGTTCTCCGGTCATTTCGACCTCTCAACGGTGGGGATGTACGGTCATTCCTTCGGTGGGGCGAACACCGCGGTCTGCTGCTATGAGGACGACCGTTTCGATGCAGGATTGACCCTCGATGGAGTCTTCTACCGACAGTTCATCCCTGGCAACATCACGGTCCCCTTCCTCTTCATGTTCGCAGAAAACCGTCTCATCGATGACGCGACAATCGGGTATATGTGGAATCATACCACCGGTGATACGTTTTTGATGAGCATTGCTGGCTCGACACATTATGCGTTTACCGATGTCGGGGTGCTCCTCTCGCATCTCCTCCCCGTAGTACCCCCACGGCTCCTCTCCTTCGGCTCGATCGCACCAAAGCGGATGGTAAACATCACCAGAACGTACGTGACCGTGTTTTTCGAGGTGACCCTGAAAGGAGAAACGTTAGAGACTCTGCTGAACCTCTCGTCCCAGTTTGATGAGGTGCAATTCGATTACAAGCTGGAATGAAAACGGAGAAGACATCAGATGCCACAGGTCGTGACCTGCATTCTCGAACATGACGGCAAAATCCTGCTTCTGAAACGAAGTAACCGAGTCGGAACCTACCGAGGGTTCTGGGGCGGGGTCGCAGGGTATGTCGAGCAGCGAGAAGACCCCTATGAAACCGCGATAAAAGAGATCCACGAGGAAACCGGGGTTACGCAGGATGCCCTGGAGCTTGTCTGGAAAGGAGACCCTATAGAATTTCCAGATACCTACGAAGGAAAAAGATACGACTGGATTGTACACCCGTTTCTCTTCCATATCAGAGCAAAAGAACTGGTTCGTATCGACTGGGAGCATGAGGAATACCGATGGGTGCATCCGTCTGAGATACAACACCTTCAAACCGTCCCTCGTCTCTATGAAGTCATCACTCGTCTTCTTAAAAAAACAGATCTGTGATACGCAAAAAAAGAAGAAAAAAATATCTCTCTTATGAACCAGAAGAGCCATCCAGCTTGTCTAATATGGTTTCAATCGCATGATACGTCTGTTCAACCGACTGACCGGTGTTGATGATATGCCAGCCTTTGGCAAGCTCCAATGCCTTTGATCGGACCTTCAGGAACGCCTCCTGGGTCTCGAACATCTCCGTCTCACTGCGCTGTTTTATCCGTTCCACCAGCTCCTCTGGTGTGGCATCCAAAAAAAACATGTACGGGGACGTCGGGACGAGTTTTTCAAAAAAATGATACCCGGTTTTTGTCAACCGTTTCGGCAGGTACGCAGTCCCCATTAGATACCGCACCATGATCAGCGTATCACTCGTGGGTCTCCGATAGTAATGACGTATCGAATACAACACATCCACCGCATAGAACAACGATGCCTTCAGCTGGTTGATTTTCCCTTGGCCAAGCAACGCTTTCTTCGCGGTCCGTCCATAGAAATTATCTGACTCAGGGTGGGAGCGCACCAGCACGGTTTCCCCTTTCTTCTCATACCGCTGCTTGATCAACTGTGCATGCGTGTCTTTCCCGACGCCATCAAGGCCATCGACGATAATGAGCCGCATATCACCCCACCAAAAAG
>JBAZLE010000169.1:0-4032 GCA_041650455.1 Thermoplasmatota archaeon
ATGCTCCATTGTCCAGTAGCATCTGCAGGGTAGTTGAACTCGTCATCGTAGTATTCATTTCCCTCGTAGACGAGTACGCCGCTTGGGTTGTAGAGCTGCAGGTCAAAATCAGCGAGAAACGCGATATCCTTCATTTTTAAGATAACATGGATTCCTTGCCCAGCTGTAGCTTGGATTTTATACCAGTCATAGGGATCGTTCATGTCCAGGAATCCGTAGTAGGTTCCCGGTGTGAGCAGGAGAGCAGAGCCTTGGACATTTGGCGCATCAGCGCCACTGTTTGCGTCATCCTGAGTCGTGATGGCGGCACTAATGGTGTATTGGCCGGTTCCGGTTCCACTGACGTATTTTAACCAGACGTACCATTTCCCCGCAGAGGTCGTTGTGTAGGTGATGGTCTCTGCTGTGCTTCCTGAGTTATTTGAGGATGCTACCATGGCACTGGCCGCATTCCAGAGGGAAAGGTCAATGTCAAAGCCGGTTGGTGGTGTGACGGTGAAGACGATCTGTTGGCCTTCGGAGACAGAGAAGGAATACCAATCATCAGTATCGGTCGAGGAGATTTTCCCGGTTACCCCTCGTCCTGGTGTATCATCTATCAGTTCACCAGGGTAAAGAACCGCGGCTCGTGGTTGGTCTTTTCCCGCATCTTTTTTATACCCTGCGTCATCGTTATCCGCAGCGTTTGTGGATGCAGGATCTGGGTCAAGCAGGTAGTAACTGCGATCTAACACGAATGGTCCGTCGCTGTCTTGAGTATAATAATTTTTTTGTGAACCATTGTTCGCAGGTAGATTTTCTTGTGGGTTCGAAGCAAGGGTACTTACAGGAACAAGCAATGCGGTCCCAATAAATAACAATGCTATGACAACTGCCTCTATTCTTGATTTTTTAGAAGTTTGTTTATTGTTCATATTTGCCCCCTTTTAGTATTATGATTATATGACTGGGCAATATATATAAGTTTCGATTATTAATCAGACAGTCATAACATCATTTAGTAGGATAATACTTTTTGTTTCTAAGCTTTATTTCGTTTCCACTAATCAGTTATAATTAAAAAAAAAAGAGAGAGATGCGGTTAGGCATCGATGGGGATAGGTGCGTCCCACTCGGGGCTGTAGATGACTAAACTTGGGTCACCGTAGATAACCTGGATGGAGTTGATCGGATACATGCTCGAAGGTCCATACATCGAGGTGTTGTCACTTGTTGTGAAGTCACGATAGTGGAGCCAGACTTGTTTTGACCACGCAACACCAACGGATTCTCCATAGACCAGGGTGAGTTTGAATACCTCGTCATCCCCGATATCCGCCTCGGGGCATAACCCGGTGTTCGCGTTCCCGTACCATATCACAGCCCCGTGCTCTAAGAAGACCAAGGGACCATCGCCGTCTCCTGTTGTACAGGACATGTAGAATACAGCGTTACTCCGGAGATTCTGGAAGAGTTGATCAACCCATTTGTAATGAATGATATCGTACAGATTTGGAGGCTCAGGGTTGAACCAGATGTTCCCGGATATCACTTCTCGAGGCATCTTCCAGTTATCATACATGTACCCTCGCCAGGCGTCCCACCAGACTTGCTCAGGATAGTTCGAATGCTCTGTCTGTTCATACATTTCTGACATGCCGCTACCACCGGTTCCATGACCAGAGTAATAGTACACACTGGCACCATCATTCATTCGTTCAAGATGTGGCTTCCAAAACGTATGCCCATCATAGGTTCGAAGGTGAGAACTAAAGGTATTTTTCACTGCACCAGAGGAATAGGCATAATAGGTTTTTCCATCATTTAACCTCCATGAGTTTTTCTCAGGGTAGTTCATCAACGAAGATGTCGTGACATTTCGGCCTGGGTTCGCAAAAATCAATGCCGGGTACAGAACGCTGCGAATGACGATATTGCTTGAATACGCAGGAGTAATGCCAGGGATATGACCCGCGTAAGAGTTGTTTCCGTTTAACACCGAATGGAACTCCATGTTGATATCGGTCCGTGGCGCAACAAGAGCATATCCTTCCTGACCTTCCCGATCAAGTCCGAGGCTGTCAATATAGTTATGGAAATAGGTGAACATTTCTTCGTTCCAATATCGTTTTGCATCAAGACCAAGCGGTGGGAGTAAACTAGCGTTTCCATTCAGGAGGTACTTTATGAACATGATCAGCAGCTGCAATCTGTTTTGTTCCACAGGTGCGTTATGATGCGGTAAATGTCCATTCGCACGAGACCCATGGTAATAATCCCCGTCCCACCGTTGCCAGGATTGGATTCTTTCTGCTACGGCAGCGGGGTCCCCATCAGGGGCGTCTTCAACACGGATGACTGGAGCACCATGGTATGCTGCAAGCATCGCTGCTGGGGCAAAGTACCCATCACCAGTCTTTAATGAGGTGGCGGTGATGTAATTTTCAGAGGCAGGATAGCTCTTTATCTCATCGATGATTTCCTGCATGGTTTTCAGATCCTTTGTCACCGTGGGCAGTTTACTGCGCACATCCGCTCCGATTTCACCGCGTTCGACAAAGATGACATTGGTGACTCCAAGCGCGCTGAATGCACTGGCGGTCGCCGTTGGAACAGTATCTGGGGTGACATAGAGAAGTGGCAGGTGATTCAAAGACGCAATCACTGCAGCATTGGCTGCTGAAATCTCTGCATCAGCACGATCCTCACTGACCGTTCGTACGTCGACAGTCAGCGTGTACTTCAAATTCGGGCCATCAGTATCACGAGGTACGACGATAGCGGTCCAGGTCCCTTTCTCGGGGTGAAGGACTTCTGCGGAAAATTCGGTATGCGGAGCTGGTTGCCATTGCCGCCAGGGATTATATTCCGGGTTCTCGAAACCGTTCCAGACATGGATGGGGTTCACAGGACCATTCCATGCAGGTAGGGTTGGTGCTCTGAGATGTCCTTCTGGGTCAACAAGGAAGACTAACAGATCAGCTTGTTCAGTGGTAGTCACCTGTGCGTTGATAACGGAATCAGCATCAGTGACTTTAAAGCGATAGCGATCACCGGCGTACTGGGTGATGGTGAGGGTCCAGAGATTTGAGTTGATATCTGCTTCTGCATTCCAGATACCCATCCGGGTAATCGGATAATACATATCAGTTTTTGGGCCTTCTCCATCATAGGGGCAGGGCCACCAATCTTGTGCCTTTGTCATAAAATGGGGTAGAATTGATCCAACATTGGGTTGTGCTCCACCAGTGCCATACATGCTGACGTTAATGGCGCACCATTTTGGTCCAATGAACATCGGATACACAAGTGCTCCTGAAATGGTTTTCATTGATGAATTTGTGATGCCTTCCGTCACTTTGGTCTCTCGTTTTAAGGTTGCAGTTTTTTTCAGCACAGTTTTTACGGCATCCTCAAAATCACTTCCATCAACAGCAACGACCGCAGTCTGAGACGACGTCCAATCCCTTATTGCGATATCAGCCGCGGCTTGTATTGGATCCGCAGGTAGTGTGTATTGTTCTGGTGCCTTACCAAACAACGTAAGATAGTCCTCCCAGTCATCGATCAGATACTGTGTTGTGTCATCAACAGTACCAAAGGACGTGTCATCATCATAATAGGCGGTTGGGGTTGAATCTCCGGTGTAAATGATTGGTGCGAGATATCGTTTTCCCCCGTCAAGGTAGTTACAAGCGGGAATCGCAGCAAGATAGACGAAATCGTCTTTGGTACTCTCATGATCAGTTGCTATTGAATAGGTTTTCGCTATAGGGGTGACGTCCGGTTGTGGGATGGGGTCAGGTATGTCGCCTCCACTCGCCTCCAGTGCAACGGTCAATTCATACGCACCGGATCCATAGGAATAATAACTCCACTCGGTTGGTTTCGGACAGTCTTCCCATCCTGGGAAGATATCCACCCGGATGCTCCATTGTCCAGTAGCATCTGCAGGGTAGTTGAACTCGTCATCGTAGTATTCATTTCCCTCGTAGACGAGTACGCCGCTTGGGTTGTAGAGCTGCAGGTCAAAATCAGCGAGAAACGCGATAT
>JBAZLE010000170.1:0-4017 GCA_041650455.1 Thermoplasmatota archaeon
CTGGAATTGGCGTTTTTGCATTTTGAGAGTATGAGCTGCGTTCTGTCGTGTTATTGTGCTCTTTGGAGAAAGAACTGCTGCAACTGCATTATATCGTTGTTTTACATAGTTCGGCTCATTTTTAAGGAGTTGAATGTGCTGTTTCTCAAGGTAAATTTCTCCTCTGTAAATGTACATACGTTTCACCCTTGTTTCTCATGGACCTTGCCATGATATACCAAGGGGATGTCATATGTCCTGTCCTAACACAAGAATTCAACAGGAAAATAAAACCTAAGTTTTATATTATATGAACGCATATCAAGGTCGAAAAGATACACTCTAAATGCGAGAAGGTTGAGGAGATATGGCTATGCCAGTAAAAAAAGAAGTTTGCAGCACCGGCATCGAAGAACTTGATATGAAAATGTCTGGCGGAATACCTCTGGGAAGCACGGTTCTTGTCACGGGATGTAGTGGATCAGGGAAGACAACCCTCTGTATGCAGTTCTTGTTTAACGGCGCGAGAAGAGGGGAACGTGGTGTGTTCTTTACGATCACTGAACCGCTGTTTAAGCTAACGAAAAACCTCGAGGGCTTCGCATTCTATGACAAGAAACTGATTGAGTCAGGCATGGTCAATATCATCGATCTTCGGATCATCAGTGAACGGTTAGGGTTAGATACGGAGAAATACACGGTCGAGGACGCAGGAGCACTACTGGATATCCTCAAAGATATCGCAGATGAGCTCGACGTCAAACGCTTGGTGATGGATTCGATTACCGCGTTGTGTTATCGACTGCAGACTCGGGAGATGATCCGGGATTTCATCTTTAAACTCGGTACATCCCTTGCGGTGATGAAATGCACCACGATGCTTACCTCAGAAGTCCCACCTCAGACGTTCAAATTCTCCCAATATGAAATCGAGGAGTTCATCTCCGATGGCATTTTCTTCCTTGGCGATATTGACCGAAAAGGAGATCTCATACGGACGTTACAAGTGATAAAAATGCGAGGGACCGATCATTCCCGAACAAAGTTTGCATTAAATATTTCTGCTCAACGTGGTATCGAGTTAGTACCATTGTTGAAATCAACTGAGTTTGAAGCATTCTTGAAACGATAGGAGAGAAGTGAAGATGGTAGATGCTGTTATTGAAGGCATAAGGGAACGAATCGCTGCAGCCATCCAGGTGAACCAGTCTGTTGGTATCCAGGTCCCGGAGAACAGACATGGGGATTTACTCGAAGCGATTTTTGACTCTATATGCAGGAACACACATACCACCTGGACGTATGTCACGGTCAGTAAAACCTTTGATTACCTCTCAAAAACATTCAGAGAAGGGACGAAACAGAATAACGTCAAATTCATTGATTGTATCTCTCGAGCAGCAGGGATTTCCGATGCTACGAACAACTGCATCTACATCGAAAGTCCGGTGATGCTTGAAAAAATGATTCTGGAGATCTTGAATAATTTCAAGGGAATGAAACGTGATTTGGATAAATACATCATCATCGACTCGCTCAGCGCATTGATGATCTATAACGACCCGGAGATCATCAGGGAGTTCGTGTCCCTCGTCATGAATCGAAGCAGGGCGGAGAACATCCATGTCGTCTCCATTCTTGTCGAAGAAGAAATGGATTCCAGCAAACTGATACAACTCAACGATAAAATCATTGTGTTACGTGATTCATTTATTGATTAGAGAGCGGACCCATGAACGAAACGGAAAACAACAAAAAGCAGCACCTGCCGGGTTCCTGGGAGGATGCATCCTTCGAAAAGGAACAACTCACGCAGTGGCAGGAGAGCGCGTTTCATGCAGCGGTCGAAAAACTCCACACCGAGCATGGAACCCCTGATTCTGTGATGCGAATGGGAGAAGCATTCGGCAGAGGACTCTATGCACAACGACTGAAAGACAAGGGTTCAGAGTGGACCATCAACGAATGGCTCAGGGAAATCGAAAAAGACGTCTGCAAACCCCTGGGGACGGAATTTACCTTCACAAAAATCTCCCCTGATGTTGCCACCACGTTCATGAACCGCCATCCCCTTGCACAGAGCGCACAAGAACAAACCGCGGCGTCACTCTTCAACTATGGGGTCCTGCGAGGCCTCTTCCTCAGCGCATTCCCAAAAGGGGAACTTGTTCTGCGCGACAGGAAAAACGAGGAGGACCCCGCAGTCATCTTCAAAACCTATGCGTCCGCCAAAGATAAGCTAGAGCGAGACCGAGTGATCCGTGCATTTACTGTTTTGAAAAAAGAAGACGGCCCCTGAGAGCATGCCACGAGAAGCATTTATCGATACCACGGTTCAGAAAAAAGAAGGGTTTATTCAGACAGGAATCGACAAGTTAGACCGATTGCTGGAAGGAGGAATCCCCAGTGGGTTCACCGTGGTGCTTCTTGGCAGCCCAGGGAGCAGTACAGAAATCCTTGTTAAACAGATTGCGACCCGCGGGAGTGTTACCTATATCACCACCGAAGAAACAAAACAAGAGATACTGGATACGATAAACCGGTTCAAATGGACGATCCCTGAGATAGATTTTGTGGATATCTCAGAGAAATACTATTCAAACGTCCTCGAAGGGGAACAGAAACGAGTCAGTATCTACGAACAACGATCGAAACTCAAACTAAAAGAACTCATTGAAATTGGATCAACCGCGACGCCATCGACTGCGACCGCGAGCGAGGATTTCCTCGCTGTATTATCCAATCGGACAAAAAACGTCCCAGAAAAACGAATCATTATCATCAACTCACTTGATTTTTTCCTCAGTCAGTACGACCAGGACGAAGTGCTGAGGACTGTCTACGCCATCAAGGTCAATAACCTGAAGAACAAGGGTGCACTGCTCATCGTGATGACCAAAGGGGTGCATGGGGATTTGTTCGAACGAAAGATGGAAGGACTCGCAGACGCTGTCCTTGAGCTGGATGTCATCCAGAAGGGGTCATCCTTTGAACGGTACCTCTCCGTGAAAAAAATGCGGAACTACGCAAAAAAAATCGGGATCGCACGCTACGTGATCGATGACAGCGGATTTGTGCTGGAAATGATCGAACGAATCATGTAGAACGCAGAATCTTTTTTCATCAGCAAAAAAAGGATTATTTCGAGGTTTTCTCCAGAACACGTCCCACAGGAGAACCTCTAATACCACCCGCAAGGGATGACCTCAGGAGAACCACTCCATCGTATACTTTCAGTGTTCTTAACCACATATTTATAAGCATCTTGTTCTTTTCTCTTTGCAGAAGGGAGCTCTTATGGGAAAAGACAAAGAAGCCGAGTCACCACTCCATGATTTACCAGGGGTTGGCCCTGCGATTGCAGACAAATTACTGGAAGCAGGATACGCAGATATGATGAGCATCGCGGTATCTTCACCCAAGGAACTATCAGAGGTTGCAGAGATTGGTGAACCCACCGCGGCAAAAATCATCCAAGCAGCACGAAAACAAGCAGATATCGGGAGTTTTGAGACCGGGACTGCCTTGCTTGAACGGCGGGCGAAAATCGGGTCGATAACCACAGGATCGAAAGCCTTTGATGAACTGATGGGGGGAAAAGGATTTGACAGCCAGGCGATCACCGAGCTTTTTGGTGAATTCGGCTCAGGAAAAACACAGTTAGCCCATCAACTCTGCGTCAACGTGCAATTCTCAAAAGAGAAGGGAGGATTAGACAGCCATGTGTTCTACATCGATACGGAAAATACCTTTCGACCAGATCGGATCATCCAGATGGCAGAGGCCTATGATCTTGACTCTGACGAGGTGTTAAATAAGATTCATGTCGCTCGGGCGTACAACTCCAGTCATCAGATGCTGCTGGTGGATAAGGTCATGGAGCTGTCTAAAGAGTTCCCGGCGCGGTTGTTAGTTGTCGATTCGCTCACCAGTCAATTCCGAGCGGAGTATGTCGGCAGGGGTGCGCTTGCAGATCGGCAGCAGAAGCTCAACAAACACATGCACGACCTCCTCCGTTGGAGCGATCTGTATAACGGG
>JBAZLE010000171.1:0-4014 GCA_041650455.1 Thermoplasmatota archaeon
TTGTTCAACATGTCGATATTCAAAGAGATGTTCAGCAACTGAACTTTTTTTCGAATATTTCTTCATAACTCCGTTTATCTCTTGGATGTTGTTGATACTTAAATTAAAAGATATCAACTTTTTTGAATTTTCCCTCTTGGTCTTGTATTGGCGTTATCGGCAAGGTGAACCGGAAGATGTTCCCCTGGCCTTGTTCGCTATCGACCCATATTTTCCCGCCATGAGACAGTACCACGCCTCGCGCGAGGGTCAGTCCCAGGCCAATTTCGCTAACAGCCTGATCGATGCCTGAGTCCACTTGATACACGATATCAAAAATCTTCTTTTGTTTGCTCTTGGATATCTCCTGGCCGAGATCTTGAATCTCGAATACAACATCCTCAGACTCTTTGTTGACTCTCATGGAGATGCTTGAACCCTCCGGGGACACACGTATCGCATTCTGCAGGAGGTTGACCAGCACTTGTGTGATGCGTCCTTGATCGATATTCAGCTCAGGGAGTCTTTCATCAATTTCTTTCTTTATTCGTATTTGCTTGCCATCTGCGACAGATTGGGTAACCCCTATTGCGGTTTGTATTAAACGAGCTATGTTTGTTTTCTCCGGGGTGAATTTCATGGTTCCTGATTCGAGTCGTGAGACGTCAAGAGAGTCCTGGATCAATTGTTCCAATCGAGTGGTGTTTGCTAGAATCACCTCAAGTCCCTTTCGTTGTTCTTCCTTGATTGGTCCAAGGCTTTTCATGAGAAGAACCTCGACATAACCTTTGATGGTGGACGTCGACTTTCGCAGCTCATGGGAGGTCACATTGAGGAAATTCGATTTGATGTGATTGAGTTTTTTCAATCGATTGTTTTGCTGTTCGAGTTTCTTCTGTGATTTCTGCAGTTTCTCCAGATGGATATGAAGTTCTCCGATGGTGCGTTTATATTCATTGGTTCTCTTTTTTAATGACAGGGTTTCTTTTGAGAGTTCGACGGTCCGCTCTTGGACTTTTTTTTCTAACCAGTAGTGTGCCTTGTGGAGTTCTTCTTCGATTTTTTTCCGTCCCGTGATGTCCTCCATGGTAGAATACACTGAGCGCACCCCGCCAGCTCCATCAGCACTGAGGAAATCATTAATGATGAACAGACGTGGCTCGCCGTTTTTCGTAATATACGTTCGTTCATGACCACCGGTGTACGGCTTCGTACTTTTGATTTTTTCCTGAAAAGAAGCTTTCGCTGCCTCTTGTTCGTCCCCGTGGATATAATCAAAGATAGGATTCCCAATTACTTCTTCTTTCGCATACCCGAACAATTTACACCATTTTTCGTTTACATCGGTAACCGTTCCATCCCGTGATAAGGTGTGGTAGGGGACTGGTGCTTTTTCATAGAGTTGCTTGAATTTCTCCTCAGACAGTCGTAATGCTTTCTCCATCTGTTTTGTTTGTGTGTTGTCTTTGACAATACCGATGGAACCGATCACGTTGCCGATGCGATCCTTCAGCACAGAAAGGGAGATGTCGACATCGATGAGTTCGTTGTCGTTCCGTTTCATTTTTGTTTCCAGATGATACTGGATGCCCTTCTGCCTGACGTTCTCTGATCGTATCTTCTTCCATTCTTCCTGCGGGTAGAGATATTTCACTGGTTTCATCATCAGTGATTCTCCGTTCATACCGAGGAGTTTTTCTGTATATTTGTTCCAATGGACAAGTCGTTCGTTCTCATCCGTAAGCATGATAGCGACCGCTGAATTCTCAAAGATGATTCGATATTTTTGGTACGGGTCGCCAAGGTCAATCGTTTGTACATCATCCTCCTTCTGATGTCGTAACATAGTGAAGAGTGAATCCAGAGGTTTTTCTTCTAATTCCCGTGGGATAACTATGGTGTGTTTCCCTGAGGAGCGGTTCTGGAGTTTTCCGGCTTGTTCCTCTTGTCGTAATGTTTTTATGATTTCTGGGTCTTCGTGTTTCATCTTCTTTCTCCCTACGTTCTTCTTTCGTTTTTTGTTGGAAACTCTGTTATGGACTGAGCAGTACCTAAGAACGAGTACGAAGGACTCATAGAGATTCCCATCCGATGATGAGAAAAAGTAAACATTTTTTGGTATAAAACATTAATGGCGATATCCACTGGAATTTTTTCTTGCTGTGAGACCTTCCCAGAAAACCTTATATAGAATATAGTTTGTTAGGATTACTAGGGGAATATCATGAAGAAACTACTAGCCGTTTTCCTGTTAGGGGTCTTGCTCGCAAGCGGATTAGCAGCAAGTAACGCCTCAAGGCCAGAGTATACTATTGAGAAAAAAAACGAAACGATAGCCGTATCTGAACTACAATACGTTAACGCCGGTGCGTATGTTTCCATAACACTTGCCGAGTCAACCTCACAGTTGATGAAACCAGGGGAACCGGTCATACCAAAAATAACCCGGGTCTATCCGCTTCCGTTTCAAGCACATAACATCCAAGTGTCCGTTGATTGTTCTACACCAGCGACATACCTGCTTGACAAGCCACTTCGACCTGCTCCACTGCCCCTCATCGATGGCAAAGACACAGCAGAGGTTAGGGTGACTCCATCAGAAATCGTCTATCAAAGCCCCCAAATGTATCCACCGGATGCATATTCGTATTCTACCAGCACCGGACTTCTTGAAAAACAACATGTCGTGTTCCTTGCTGTGACTGTGTACCCTGTCCGCTATTCTCCTCTGGACAACATGTTGTTTGTAAGCGAGGAATGTACGGTCACCGTAAGCTATGAAGTTCCAGCAGAACCGATGCTGTTCTCCGATGAGTACGATTTGCTCGTGGTCGCTCCTGCTGAGTTTGAAGCAGCATTACAACCGCTCGTTGACCATAAAAACTCCTTTGGGATGGACACGATATTTGTCAGCCTTGAAACAATTTACAGCCAGATTACTGAAGGAAGGGACGAAGCAGAGAACGTGAAGTTATTTATCAAGAAAGCTGTGGAGGAGTACGGAATTACTTCGGTGATGCTTGTCGGTGGCATGACGTCACAAAAGGAGGAATGGATTGTCCCGGTGCGGTACACAAACAACCATGTTGGTGCAGACACTGAGCTAGGGGTTCTAAGCGATTTATATTTTGCCGATATCTACAAGGAGAATGGCACTGCGTTTGAAGATTGGGACAGCAATGGCAACGGGATCTTTGCTGAGTATACGACCACAAAGAAAGATATCATCGATGGATCACCTGATGTCTCTGTCGGCCGACTTGCCTGCAGCTCCGAAAAAGAGGTACGGTTGATGGTCGAAAAAATAATCAATTATGAGAAGAGCCCTGCAGCTGATTCATGGTTCAATCATATGCTTCTGATTGGTGGTGACACATATCCTGAATCAGGGGGCGTGGGAGCGTATGAAGCAGAACTTTCAACAAACGTCTCAGGGAGTTACATGACGGGTTTTACTATTGACCGATTATTTGCCTCGACAGGTACATTGATAGATCAGAGGAGTGTGGAGCAGGCAATCAATGCTGGCGCAGGATTTATTCACTGTGCTGGTCATGCGAACCCTTCGATACTGGTGACGCATCCTCCTCTGAATAAATCAGAAAAGATCACTATCCTTAGCATGTACAATATCCCTCCTCTGAATGCTTTCTACGCGTTACTTTACCAAGGGAAAGGCATCGCTGGTTTTCTTGAGGCGCTACGAGAACGATGGATGCCTCGGTTACGAAACGAAGAAAAACAACCGGTTGTGGTCGTCGGTGGGTGTCATAACAGTCAATTTAATACGACTCTTTTAAACATTCGCACCTATGGATTTACCTACGCCTATGGCTGGGGTATTCATGTACCGAAATGCTGGAGCTGGTGGCTGACAAGCAAACAGGACGGTGGAGCGATCGCCACCATGGGAAACACAGGACTTGGTATGGGGTTACCTGGATTTGATTACCCAAATGGACTTGACGGCTGGCTTCTCCCCCGATTCTTCTACAATTACGGGCAACTCGGACGAAATTATGTCGGGGAAGCGCA
>JBAZLE010000172.1:0-4002 GCA_041650455.1 Thermoplasmatota archaeon
CGGAATAAAAAAAGAGAGTTCTTTATCTGATTATTCTCGCCATTTCGAGCGTTTCGCACTGGACACAAACAAAAAGAGTGTCAGACCTGTGAGTATCATACAGCTGAACATGACTTTGATGATCGGCAGCTCTAGGTATCCACCAAAGTTTTGGGAGAGTTGTGCAGCGTAGGTCGTTGGTAAGAGATATGCGATGTAGCGGTACGGGAGCGGGATATAGGTGATGGGGGTAGTAGATGAGTGGGATGGTCGGCAAGTCTATGTGTACAAATCGGATGACTGTTGGGTGACCATCGGTGCAGTGCTTATCGCGGTGTTTGTATACGGAATCTACCGGCATCAAACATAGAGAAAGCTTGCTTCCCAACGTAGCGAAATAAAATAAAAGGAAAATAGACAAGGCATCCTCAACCAAATAGCATTTCATAGGTTTGACTACGGTAAAGGATGGTTTTTCAGAGCAGCTGAGCCGCATACGAAGCTTGGTGAGGCTCACCGAGCTCCAGAGGGTAGATAAATACCGGTAAACATATGAAGAAAATTACCGGTATTTTTTTGGTTCTGCTGCCGAGCTTTTTTTTCACGAGCTGAAGTAGTCACGAAAACCGATGCATCATCCCGCTGTGGGTCATGGCAGTTTCATGTAAAATGACAGATAGATTTAAATCCTGATAATGTCCTTTGAGATTAATTAGGGGAAAGAATATGAAAATTACTGAAGCTAAAATGGAAAGAGTCTGTGACCTCCGTTATAACAACGTAAAAGTCATTGCAATTGCGGTCAACGAACGCCTTTCAGAAAAAACAGTCAGAACTATATTAAAACAAAATTATCCAACATATGTGAAAATCCGAGAGAGGATTCAACTAGGATATACTCCTTGGGGCAATTCACCATTAAAGGGAAAACCAGTTACGGAAATGGAGAGGAGAGATGATGGAGGGTACGCTAGTCAGGATGTGCACTGTAGTGTACTTGAGCACCAAGGGTTAATCGAAAAAATCAATGAACAAGAAAAGACAATCAATGCATATAAGGAAAACGATCGAACAAAAGATCTCCAGCTACAGCAGAAAAATGATGCGTTAGATGGAGCTTGTATGGAAATTGAGAGATTAAACGGGAAAAACGCAGAATATGAAGGGGTAATTCAAGAGAAGGATCAACAGATAAACGATTTGAAGGAACGCGGTCTTAGCGAATTTCAGGCACTTCGAAAGGATTTTTCTGAATTGAAAACAACTATAAACAACAACAACACTACATTTCTAGAAAAAATCGAAATCTTAACAAAAACTCACAGACAACTTAATCTGTCATTTCAAACACATAATACAACCACTCTAGAAAAAATCAAACTCGAACAAGAACTGCAGACCCTGAAAGAAAAACATAACAATGATTTGCTGAAATACGGTGGTGTTGCTGTAATAGGCTTTAGTGCTGGCATGCTCGTTAATCATTTTTTTCCGTCTCTCTTAGATTCCTTCGTTACCGGGATTAAAGAACAGATAAAAAACACTAATGCTAGATATACTGACACCCCAATCCCACAACCAGGGATCATTCAACCTTATATTCACAACATATACAGTGGGGTAACTCTGGGCATCAATACTTCTGGTATCCTCTGTTCCGGGATATTCTCTCATAAGAATGTAGAAACCTATGGCACAGGATATGATGCAGTTCCAAACCCCCCGGATGACATGAATCAAGCTAATATACAAGGAACAAATAGTGACATAACCACCAGCATAAACATCTCCGGCACCACTCAAAGCTCAGGAATAGATAGGAATAACCACATAGAGACCATGGAGCTTAGAACAACATTCCAGATGCCCCAGGCAACATCTCATTATGTTCCTCATCCTGCGATGATACCGGTTTACTTCTCCTATCATTTTACTCCTATACCAAATGATCTCGTACAACCCTATGGCTGGATCCCCATAAAGAAGATGGACTGGACGCAGTCTACACCATTTATTTGTTGGCTCTTCGAACAACTCGGCTACAAAATCTTATGGGTGAAAAAATCGCACGATAAAGGCGGAGATATTCTTCTCGAAAGATTTGGGGAGATACTTGTAATCCAGGTGAAACACCGAAAAGAAAATACTGGAATAGATGCCCTTAAGGAGGCGCTATTTGGGAAAAAAATATACAACGCCACCAAAGCCATGGTCATCAGTTTCGGCAGTCCATTCACCAGAGACGCACCAAAAGATGCAGAGAAAGCTGAAATCGAGCTGTTGGACTTGGAACAGATCATCGCTGTAATGCGTAAACATAATATCTACTATCCAATAGAATAATGTTAGGGAACACTACATCCGCTTGCTAATTCCTTTTTCCTTTTTTCTCATCCGATTTTACATACGAGGAAAGTTGGGAGTTGATACGACTCATCACCGAACTTCAGAACCACAGTATTTCCTAATCATAAGCGGAAGGGTGAACCCCAGAGTGAATCGTTCACAGTGTCTCTTTCAACCAACAAATGGGTACTCTGTGTCCAACAACATTCAAATACAACGAAACAGAAGGATATCCTATACAACCACAAAAAAAATGGAATCAGGTGTGTGATGAAAGATGATGAGAAAACAAATCGCAATCATGGTTATGATATTCGTGATCACCAGCGGATCTATCCTCAGCGGATGCATCCAACAACAACAAGCGAATGAGATTCAGCTTGGCAGCGGAACCCTCCAACTCTACCTCAAGGACAAACCAGGAGAGTATACCATCCTGCACGTGAACATCACCCTCTCGAAGGTGCAGGTACACAGCGCAGGAATCCGAAACGAAACCGACAACAGCACCTCAAGAGGAGGCGCCTTCAACGTCAGCATCAACAGCCCCTACCAAGCAGACAGCGGAGACAACATCTCCTTCCAGGGCAACGCCACCGACGGCCAGGAACCCTACACCTGGTCCTGGGACTTCGGCGACGGCACCACCTCCACCCTGCAGAACCCCACCCACAACTACACAACACACGGCATCTACCTGGTGAACCTCACGGTCACCGACCAGAACAATTCCACCGCCTGGGCACAATCCAACGCCTATATCAGCTCTGAAGACGACAACGACTCAGGATGGCTCACCATCGTCAACGAATCACAAACCTTCGATCTCATCGCCCTCCAAAACATCAGCGCACTCCTTGGGGAACAGAACCTCACCGCCGGCAAATACACCCAGATCCGGCTAACGGTAGAAGCAGCCAACATCACCATCAACAGAAGCGGCAAGAGAGAGGAACATACCCTGAAGGTGCCCTCTAGCAGCATCAAGCTGATCCACCCGTTCACGATAACGCAGAATGAAACCACGGTGCTCACCCTGGATTTCCTCGTCGACCAGTCGATCCATGAGACCGGCAACGGGAAATTCCTGCTCAAACCCACCATCAAAATCATCCAAGGATAAAAAACTCTCCTTCGAACTCTTTTTTTTCCTTTTTCTCGTTAAATCTTTATTTTTATTTTTTAAAAAAATTTAAATTCCTCTAAAGAATTACAACTGCCATCCTTTTAACATGAGGCGAACAAAGGATTATGCGAAATCAAATATTCACAAGAGTATTGATTATTGGAATTGTTTTAATGTTTGTTGGAACAGGTATTGCACGACGTCAAGCAATCGGGCAATGGCGTGGTAGGAGACTAAAAAAGGGGGGTGCTGTTGTCGACAGATAGAAACGATAGCGATAGAAAAGGGACGTTTTTTACTCAAATCAATATGAATAACTATTCAAGGAAACCGTGTCACTGCTCCCCCACCCTTCATTTTTATTGCAGGGTAACATTTAAATGAATTAACCTCATGCTTATTTCCAACCTTGATTATTGTCTTCAAGGGGAGGATGAAGGAAACATGCAAAATCGTATTGTAAGGAATGTTTTAGTTATGGGAATAATAGGGCTGTTTGTTGGAACCAGTATGATTCCTGGTCTTAGTGAATCAGTACGTGATGAAGGTGA
>JBAZLE010000173.1:0-3938 GCA_041650455.1 Thermoplasmatota archaeon
ACCAATGTCCCCCGGACCGTCATCGACCTGTCCAAGGAGAAGATCACCACGGTCTTCGTCGATGGCGACCGCGGCGGGGAGCTGATCCTCCGAGAGCTCTTGCAGGTTGCTGATGTCGATTTTATCGCACGGGCACCACAGACGCGAGAGGTTGAGGAGATCCCTCAGAAACTCATCATGAAATCATTGAAGAACAAGATCCCCCGTGAACAGTACATGGATATGTACAACATCAAAATAGAGGGGAAGAACGGGGAAGACAAACGACAGGACAATGGCGAGAAACAACAACCACAAAAGATGAAAAAAGAGTTTTTCTCCAAGAAAAAAGAGCAGCAACAGACCCGCAAGGAAGAAGAAACCAGCACGGAAGCGGTCGAAGAACCCATAATCACCACAGAGAAACAGAAGAATTACGAAGCGATTCTCAACGAGATCTCCGGCTCATTAAAAGCAGTGTTATTAGACCAGAACGGCAAAGAGATACGGACCATTCCTGTCAGAGAACTCACCGATGAGATAAAAAAAGGTGATAACGTCACCGCGATCGTGTTCGATGGGATCGTCACCCAGCGTTTATTGGATATCGCGAACAACAAGAACGTGAGAGAAATCGTGGGTATCAAGCTGGGAAACGTCGTCAAAATGCCCAAAGCAGTCAAAGTGTTAACAAAAACCGATTTTCAATAAGTCTATCACCTATAACAACCAAAACCAGTCATGCGCATGTGTAGCAGGTACATACGACGGAATCGTGAAAAAATATAAAAACTCTATATAGTATTCTGACAAGGGAAAGGCACACACAATGCAGAAAGACGAACTCATACAACTCCACACTTTTTTGTATCAGATCCGAAGTCAACTTGGACAGATCTGTGAAAATAATGGTTGCAATCACAGTGCGTATGAGAAACTCGAAATCACTCCCTATCAGATCCATAAATCGAAACGAGAGCATAAGCTTGCGGTCTTCACTTTAAGCAAGGACATCGCAGGCATTCTCTCTGACAACAATGGCGACCCGGGATTAGAAAAAATAGCGAATCGTCTTGACCAAATGGCCATCCGCTTTATGACCGAGAGAGAAAAGGTGACGCATCGGTTATAATTCTTTTCGCATGCTATACGCATCTTCTCCATTCTGATAGAACCGTGGAAGCATCCCTTTGGTGATGAACCCGCATGTTTGATAAAATCGCAGAGCTCGTTGGTTGGAGGTACGAACCTCCAGCTCCACCCGCGTGATATGATCAGACCGCATCTCGCGGAGGAACTGTTCAAGCAGAGCAGAACCAATCCCTTGTTTTCGATGGGTGTCTTTCACAGCAAGCATCAGGATCCGTGCGGTACTTGGTGTTGTTTTTATCCCGATGAGGAACCCAAGCAGATGGTCCGAATCATACGCGATGAGGAATCCGTCTGGGAATGATTCATAGAACTGTGAGAAGATCATCGGATTATAGCGTTCCGGTAACGTGTCAAACGCAAGAGCGATGACTGGGATAATATCGTCTGGTTCCACGCGCCTGATGATCAACACACACAGGAAACAGACCGCAGGATATAAATGGTTAGCGGTATGTTTAAGAATCTTCGGAAAATATGGGTCGATGCGAGGTGTTTGTTATCGGAATCGATGATGTCACAGTCACGCGTGTTATCTTTGAACGTTTTTCAAAAGAATTCAGCGACAGCTTTGACGTGGATGTCGCTATCGCAGGTGCAGGCCCTGCGGGGTTAACTGCTGCAAGATATCTAGGGTTAGCCGGGAAAAAAACTATATTATTTGAGCGGAAACTCTCGATTGGTGGCGGCATGTGGGGCGGGGGGATGACCTTCCCCGTAATCGTCGTGCAACACGCATCCAAACACATCCTCGAAGATGTTGGTGTACGACTCAACGACGAGGGGAAAGGGTACTATAGTGCGGATTCCATCGAGGTGACGGCCAAACTATGCTCCGCTGCGATTGATGCAGGTGTACGGATTTTTAATGCCATGTCCGTCGAGGATGTGCTGTTGGAGAAACAGAGGGTCAACGGCTTTGTACTCAACTGGAGTGCCGTCCTGATTGCGGGATTACATGTCGATCCCTTATCGATGCGTGCACGGTACTGTATTGATGCTACCGGGCATGCTGCGGAAATCTGCCATATCGTTCGACGGAAGGTCGGTGCGTTGAATACCCCCAGCGGTGACCTGGAGAAAGAACGATCCATGTGCGCGGAGGTAGGGGAGCGGACGGTCGTGGAAAACACAAAAGAAGTCTACCCTGGTCTTTTTGTTGCGGGGATGGGTGCGAACGCGGTGTATGGCGCGCCACGGATGGGTCCGATTTTTGGTGGCATGCTCCTTTCCGGAGAAAAGGCAGCGAAAGCAATCCTTAAGAAACTCAAATAACTAAAAGGATAGGCTATAGAAGAGGTGTTTTTCTTTTCTCGAAAACAGTCATGACATTGATAGTGATGTTGTGTCATACTTGCATTAATAAATTTTATTGCAAAAGAATTAAATAGAAAATTGTATATAACTTCTTACATTAAATATCGGAAAAAGTCGGGAGGTAAAAAAAATGGATAAAAAGAATTTTGGAAGAAACGAAAGTGGGGATGTGTTAGGCATCCCGATGTATTTGATCATAATCATGATTGTTGCAGTCGCGGTGATTGCAGCGGTGGTGTTTATGATCCCGAAGGCAACCAGAACCATGAACGTACAGGTCACCTCAAACGCACTCATCGCAGAAAGCCCTGGGAGTGATGGCGGCGGGAAGTTTACATTTTCGAAGACCTACACCATCTGGGTGAAAGTCACGACCAATGATGAACGTGCAGACCCAATCGCCGAAGCGACTGTTACGTTGGTGGGTGCAGGTGATGCCAATTCAGGGAAAACCTTGGATAACGGATCTGCGAAGATCACCGGAATAAAACCAATCCTGGATGCAAACATCAACGAAGCGTATATGACGCTGACGGTGAAAGCAACCGGTTTTGAGGATTATACCGACACGAAAGCAGTGAGCGTCATCCGGCTAGGATAGGTTTTTTTCAACGCACTGATTTTGTTGAAACACCGAAAGTGGTTGACACCACTTTCAAAAAAATGTGAGGTAGTGAGGGATATAGAACATGTTACTGAGAAAGAAGAAGGAGAAGTGCTCCAGGAAAAAAGAGGCGATGAAAGGAGCAGATTCTGAAGAGAATCTGCAGTCCTTCCGTAGCTGGGTCAGGAAGATTGAACAAACCACCGCGAGCGTCAGTTCACGGTTATCCGCTGTTGAAAAACGGTTATCGGGGGGCATGATGAACGCAGATGCTTGCTCCGCGCGTAGCTTGGACGGACCCATCCAGAGGCTCTTTTCGACGGGGAAAAAGAAGAATACACCTGATGTCGCCCGTGTCCTTGATAGCGAGCTCGTCCTCCTGCATAACGAGCTGGTAAAACAACAGCAGGAGACCGAGTGCCTCAAAGAGCACCTGGGGGAAATGCAGGAAAAAACCACGAAGATCACAACCGACCTGGAAACGATGCACACCGTGGTCGCAGGGTTGCACACCGCGATGGATTTGCAGAGGAATAAGACAGAACGGCAGGAACCATTTGTGATGCATTTCGGATCACTGGAGATCCCGGTCGAGTTTACGGGGATCATCGGTGGTCTTCTTGCGTTTGTCATCGCGATTCTGGTTCTGGTCGATCAGAAAGACATCCTGCTTTCGCCTTGGTTTCTTATCCCTGTTGGTCTCCTGCTCATCGGATTTGCTTTTTTTAAGATGCTTCGACTTCGTTCCCAGACATCTCTGCATCCCTGCCTTCCTCACCCGTTGAATAAACCACCTGCACAGCTCACCTTGGCTGCGTATGAAAGAAAAGAAGGATAACATCCTTTTTTTTTTTTTTTTTTTTTTTCTTTATTCTTTTTTTCTTTTAAA
>JBAZLE010000174.1:0-3854 GCA_041650455.1 Thermoplasmatota archaeon
GAGGATAACGGAGAGGGCGAATACGATTGAGCCGAGGATGAACCAGGGGTGCGCCCAGAAACGTTTGCGGCGCTGGGGCGTCGAGTCAGGCAGAGCCGTGGAGGATGTCTTGGTTATCTGTTTCTGTTTTTCTTCTGTTTCAGCCATTGTTTTCTCCTTCTTTTTAATAGTTGGTTTTTCAAGGCGCGCGAAGGAAGTTAAACATATAGAACCATGCCATCGAATGCATTTTCAACCTCTGTTGGACAGTCGATTTCTTGTAGTATCTGTCTGGTAAGAACTAGTTTTTCGTTCAGAAAATCATCATCGTACATTGGATCATGATGCGTAACGAACCATTTTTTAACGCCTGCAAGCTTTGCAAGAACACATGTGTTGGAAACAGAAGAGTGACCCCAGCCGATCTTTGCCGGATACTCATCATTGGTGTATTGAGCGTCGTGGATCAGAATGTTTGCATCGGATACGAACTCGATCATCTTTCTGTATGGAATGACAATATCGTGGTCAATATCTATATTGTGTGGCACTCCCGTATAACCCTCAAGAAACTCATTGTCCGTGACGTATCCTACTGTTTTTTTGCCGATTCCAATTTTGAATCCGATTGTGGAACCGGCATGATTGACAAAGTCCCAGAACACATCCACATCTCCGATTTTAACAGGGCTGTCCGCCAGATCCCTGAACGACATGTTAGAGTGCATGTCTTCGAGCTGAACCGGAAAGTAGTCCCTGTCGAGTTGCCCCTTGAAAACCGATTTTATGTTCTTGCCGAATCCAGACGCGCCATAGATTACAAGCTCGAAACCCGGCAAGTATGCCGGTGTAAAGAACGGGAAACCCTGAATGTGATCCCAGTGCGTATGACCGATAAATATGTGCAATTTACGAAATTTTGTTGAAATGAGATGCAGCCCCAATTCTCGGATTCCGGTCCCCGCATCGATAATAACCATCTCATCGCAAGTCTCGATAGACAGGCATGCTGTGTTTCCGCCGTGTCGCATAAAACCCGGGTTGGAAACGGGTGTTGAACCTCGAGTGCCCCATAGCTTGATAGCGTGGAGATTCTTATCTAACTCCGGTTTGTAATGACCGGCGCTTTCCTTTTTTTTCGGGAGCTCCATAGCTTCTTCGTCCCCAGATATTCATCTTTAGATTAATGTTATGATATTCGAGCATCGGGGACTATCGACGAAAGGGCATTCTTTTTTAGCCACTATAGTATATTTTTATAACCGTTCCAGCTAACGGGGATTAGGCCTTGATACGATTTTTTTAATATGGGAATAGCAACGTCACGGAAGTCCATTCGATGGACAAAGGACCCGCGAGCCAGATAACCTGTAAGTATTAACGCATCAGGTCAATAACGACGCCGTGTTCCTGGATCAGGGAGTTGATAATGTTGTTGAGATCAGCCCCGGTAACGGACAGGAAAGGGATAGTCTCAGTCTGCTTTATGAGTGTGCCGCATTTATCCCGGATAAGTTGAATACGGAATCCGCTGTTCTGTGCCCATATTCTTATGGAGAACTGCATTTTGCGAACATCCAGGTGTTCGTTGAATCTTTCCACGGCTTCAATGGCCGTGTTCCAGAGTTCAGGTTTCGGTTGTATCAGAGTGGAGCTGGTGGGCATAAGCCGGTGTCCGTTGACATCCCGTAGTGGAACCTCCCCCCTGGTCTCCACTTTTTTGCCCGCAACCGGCGAGACCGGGTTAATGGTCGTGGATTGGTCAACCTGTTCAATGCGGCCGACAGAATCGGATCCCAACGTTCGGCTGAACTGATCTCCTCCCACGGGTTTCACATCCTTTTTCAATCACACAGACATAGCTGACCTACGGTTTGACTGGTTGTGAGACCATCCGCTTATGCTGTTAAAATTCAGTGTTGTATATTCATAATTAATGATAAGGCATTCAAAACATCTAACCTATCGTCGAAAGGTTATTCTTTTATAACTACAATGATGTTTATATTTAGCCAAAGTGGCTAACGGTTTCAAACTTGTACGATTCATAGTATGCTGGATGCCTTAGAATTTCATGGTGATGGGGTGTCGATCCCGGATACGTCGTTCCTCCAATTTTAACAAGTTAAATTTGTAATTTTATTATGTCGTATATTCCGTAATGATTCACATCCTGTCGCTGTTCTCGTAGATGTCTTTCACGATTTGGGCAATGGCTTTCGGCCTTACAGAGGCCATATTTATAACAACGTCGTTCAGAGTAGGGTCATCTATGTTCTTTTCCATATATTTCCTTACGAACTGTCGGCGCTCTTCTTCAATCCTGGTGATTGAGGTTCGCGCTTTTTTTTCAGTACAGCCGGTTTGCTCCATTACGTTTTTTACCTTCGTTTCGATAGGGGCCACTAGACGGATCGCTATCCTCTTTTCATGCGGAACCAGCAGATTACCGCCCCTGCCAACAATAACGGCATTTCCGTGTTTCACTATTGTGAACAGGACTCGCTTGAGACTCTGGAAGTAGGAGAAAGTGGAAAGCTTGGAACCCATCATGGTTTCGTCAATCCAGTCCCTCAGTTCCGAGTGGCCTTGTTCATCCAGTGTGGATACCACCCGGGTGGAAATGTTTTTATCCTTGGCAATCAATTCGACAATTTTTCTGTCATAGAGTGCCAGGCCAAGCTTGGCTGAGAGTATTTCCGCAACTGCGTGGCCATTGCAACCGGCTTCGCGGCTGATTGTCACCACAAGCCCGGTCAAGGTAGTTTTGCTTTTTCTAGTCAGGTCTTTTGTAGAAAACCTGGACTTGCCGGATTCCCACTCCCTTATCCGTTCTTCAATCATTTCGTGTACATCTTTATGTCTTTTGACTACCATTGATATTCTCCCTTCGATTTACCTTCCGGATGAAATAAAATCCGTCCGGCTCGGACAGCCGTCTCCACGTCCAGCATTTCACGGTCGAGCAAGTATCGCACTTAAAAACAATATATTATGTGGTTGCTTCAAAGGGATTACGCCGTGTCAACCGGTTCACCGATCCAGTATCCCTGGCGATTGTAATGGCGATACATCTCGTGTTCATAATCCCGGTTTATCAAAGTCTCCTGCGTGTATCCCGGTGACTTCTTGATGGTCTCACGGGAAAGATTTACTAATACTTTCGAATCGTTCCAACTGATGTACTCGATCCATTCCGGTGAAATAAGAACTTTTTTTCCGGGCCACCAGTTCCGTGTATCAATAACCAGATAACGAATCGCCCACGTCTCGTCATCAATGATGAAATCTTCAACGTGTCCAATCTCACCGTCTGAGGACTGAATGTGGTGGCCTGTCACATCATGAGTGCTGCGCAAATGCGGGTCCCAGGATTTATCATCTTGAATGGATGCTCCCCATTTTTCAGGGTCACGCACGATGTATGGATAAGCCCCCCACATGTTTCCGCCGCTCCAATATACAGGCCATCCGTAATAGGCATAATAATCTTCTTCAAATTGCCGCGAGACTGGCTTGTCACTGTTCAAGGATGGACTGTTCTCGATCTGCTCTCTCGTCAAATTGATTACGATATGTTGCTCTTCCTTACTCACGGCGCCCAGCGAATATGGTGAGATTAAAACCTGCCTGCTCGCAAGCCAGTTTCCCGTATCGGCGACCAGATAACGAATCGCCCAGTGTTGGTCATCAAAGTAGAATTCTCTGACTTTCCCCATTTCACCGTCGATACTGTCCAATTTGTAATCATTTAGTGTTGTGGCATTGATTAGCATGATTGTCCTCTCTTTTTTGAATATTTTTCGCTGTTAGCGTACGGCTGAGGGGCACGCCAACAGTTTTTTTATTGCGGATATACGAAGTCCACCGTGCAC
>JBAZLE010000175.1:0-3828 GCA_041650455.1 Thermoplasmatota archaeon
CTACGTTGGTCGCTGCTCCTGCACCAGTGTTTTTCACGGATGCTTTCAGGCCGAATCCACCAGTGACAGTTCCGATCTCCAGTGCGGGTTGGGGTGCAACGATGGTCACGGTCGCGTCATCGGTGACAACCGCGGAGGTTGCGTCGGTGACGGTTAAGGTCGCGGTGTAGGTCCCTGCGGTGTCGTAGGCGTGTGTTGGGTTTTGTACATCAGCGGTGTCTCCATCCCCAAACTCCCATGCCCAGGTGTACGGTTCGACTCCGCCAGAGGCAAAACCTGTGAATTGAATTGGATCATTAATTTCCCCGCTGTACGGTCCGCCAGCGTCACAAACGAAGTCTCCTCCAGCAGGCACCCATGACATATCATCATAGTACACCGCGGTAGAACCATCAGCAAAGAGATCAACCGATGCTAAGCAAAGCGTCCCGTCATTCAGACCTTGTACTCCTTCGGTCCATGGTTTTTCGACAAGGAACTGATCGTTGATGTAGAGTTCAAACCAGTCGATATCAAAATTCACTTCAACGCGTATTTCTATCCATTCGTCATAGTTGAAGGGCACGGTTGCTCCGTCAAATTCCGATTCCACCCAATCATTGACATTGTCAAATTGTAGTTGGACTGCCCAGTGGGTATCGGCACCACCATTTGTGTACACATCTTGCATGATGAAGTAGGTTCCACCGTATGATCCCCCTGATTGTCCCGTGGGGATGTACAGGTAGGCGGTATAGGTCCATACACCTGTCGTATCACCGTATCGGTGGATTAGGTCCGACGCTCCAGAAATCTCAAGTGAATGGGGGGCGCTGCGATATTGAGCGTTGGTGACGGTCCCATAGGCTGCGGCACTGCCGCCCCAACCTTCCCATCCTCCATCGTCTGGTCCTCCGTCTAAAAGTTGTCCGAGGGTGTAGGTGTCAAAATTGTCTGCCCATGCTCCGGCACTGACACCGAGTGTGGCACTTGCTCCAAGGAATAGGAATAATACTCCTATTACCAATCCTTTTCGTATATATCTTTTTTCCATTTATATAATGCCTCCTTATATTGTGGTTATACTTCCATATTCTAAATAGTGCTTCTTTGATTTAAATGTTTTGATGAAAATAAATTTTATATTTTTCTTATAATTACTCCTTTTTTTAATATAATATATATAATTTTTATCATTTTACGAGATGAAAAATCGCAACTTAATATGTTAATGAGAGATATAAAAAAAATACGTATATAAAAAGGATAAAATATTATTTGAACCTTTCAAACGAACAGTAATTACTTGAACGGTCTCTATTACCGGCCTACTCTTTTTCCGTTATTACCTTCAAGAGGATTTGAATATGATTTACAATAATCGCTGCTACAGAGCGAATTTATTTCAATATTTGAGGATGATGAAAAGAAGGAAACGTCGATCCGAGCATTGAGTTCATCTTCTTAGTCGAATTTCGTGTCGTACTTGCCTTCATCAATCTCCTTGAGAACCTGCTTTGGGCTCTTTCCTTCCACAGTGACACCCAACGAGGTGCACGTCCCAATGACTTCTTTTGTTTTATGCTTCAGGTCTCTCCCAAGGATCGTGTCAAATTTCATCTTGGCGATCTTGACTGCCTGGTCGACCATCAGATTCCCGATTTTCGTCTTTGAGGGGACCCCGGATCCTTTCTCTGCTTTGACCTCCCGGAGAATCAAGGAGGTTGCTGGGGGGGTTCCTACCTCAACTTCGAATCCCTTTGTTTTCGGGTCGATAATAATCTTGACAGGGACTTTCATTCCCTGGAATTGTTTTGTCTTGTCATTAATGGCGTTGATGACCTGCATGATGTTGACCCCCTTGGGGCCTAAGGCGGGGCCGAGGGGTGCGCCTGCGGTTGCTTTTCCACCGTCAATGAGTGCTTCAATGGTTTCTGGCATGGTCTCTTACTCCTTTCTTTATTCTTTCTTTTTCTCTTCTTCTTTGCGTCTGATGATTCTGACTTGTTCTCCACGAACCGTGATTGGGATGGGAACCATGGATTCTAACAGCTCAACGGTGATTTCCTCCTTTGAGTAGTCGATATGGGTGATCTTTGCTTTTTCACCGCGGAAGGGACCCGCGATCATTTCCACAAGGTCGCCTTCGGTGATCTTTGCGACCGCGGAGGTTGGAGCCAGGAAATGTTCAATCTGTTCGATCGGGATGCTTCCTTCAAGCATATTCCTTGCATAGGAAATCGTCTTAATCATATTCTTCAGGAGTTCTTCATCAAAGGCTTCAACGAAAATATACCCGCGGAGGTCTGGGGTGACAAGGATGGAAGGGATGTTGAATTTCCCTTTTTTTGCTCGACTGTTGATCAAATCTGCGGTGTTTTGCTCTTTTCCCACCTGTGTTTTAATCGTAAAGATGCTGGAAACCTCAGTGTCAGTCTGTTCAGAACCAGTATTTTCCATAGATGAAACCTACCCTCTTAATAACCAAGTGCCTTCAGGAGCCAGGGTGCAACAAGTTCTCGGATAATGTAAATGACAAAGCCTAACGCCCCGATGAGCAAAATACCAAGACCTGTGATTTTGGTAGTTTTTTCGTACTCTTCGTTGGTGGGCTTCCGAGCCATTTTCAAGACTCGACCGTATTTTCCCTTCCCGATGCGTTGTTGTCGCTCATCGATTTTGCGTTGGAGCTTCCACGCTTTTCCCAGGAAACCTTTGCGTTCTTCGTCCACTCTTGACACCTGTGATACGTAAGGGTCAAATGGTAAGGTGTATATAAAGAATGTGGCGGTTTTTTTACGCGACGAAATCGATGCCGTACTCCTGCTCTTCTCGTGACCGTTGCATTGGACCCATGATTTGCTTCGATTTCACCCCGGTCACCACCAACATCGCCCGTATCGATTTCTTCATGCTCGGGTCGATGGTCGTGCCCCAGATGATACGAGCGTTCTTATCAATCTTTGAGTAGATTTCTTCGACGACTTTCTCTGCCTCTCGCAACGTCATGTCGTTTCCACCGGTGACGTTCACCAAGGCACCGGTTGCTTCGGTGATGTCGACCTCTAATAAGGGGGAGTTTAACGCTTCCGTGATTGCATCGACTGCTTTGTTCTCTCCTTCGGCTTCCCCCAGACCGATTAAGGCGACTCCTCCTCGTTTCATCACGGTCTTTAAATCCGCGAAATCAAGGTTCACCAGCCCAGGCATGGTGATCATCTCGGTGATTCCTTTAATGGACCGCATCAGCACCTCGTCAGCGACTTTGAATGCGTTGTTTAAAGCGAGGTTCGGGACGATGTCCAATAATTTATCGTTGGGGATGACGATGACCGTGTCGCAGACCTCACGCAGTCGTCTCAGTCCGGCTTCAGCGTTATCCATCCGCACCTGTCCTTCGACGCAGAACGGGAGGGTGACGATACCGATGGTGAGCGCCCCTGCTTCCCGGGCGATCTGTGCGATGATCGGAGCGCATCCGGTGCCGGTTCCTCCCCCTAGTCCACAGGTCACAAAGACCATATCGGAGGGGGTGATGGCGTCTCGGATGTCCTGTTCGCTTTCTTTTGCTGCTTCTTCCCCGATTTGCGGAAGCGAACCTGCTCCAAGACCCCGGGTGAGGTGTCGCCCGATGAGGATCTTATAGGGTGCTTGTGCTAAGAGCAGATGTTGTGCGTCGGTATTGATGGAGATGAGTTCTGCTCCATTGATACCTTCTCCAAAACAGCGGGTGATGGTGTTGGTCCCAGCGCCTCCGCAACCGACGACCTTTATCGTGGTCGTCAGGCTTTGGAGCACTTTTTCTAAATCTTCGTTATTCACCCCTGCGACCTTTAAGGTGGTATCACG
>JBAZLE010000176.1:0-3802 GCA_041650455.1 Thermoplasmatota archaeon
GGTATTTTAGTCCTCAGTGGACTAGGGGCAGCTGCGTTCAGTACGAACGTCTCTTTGGAACCAGTAGCGGTGAAGGGTTCTGAATCGTTGTCGGTTCGGTTTTTATCGCAACCTATGTTATCGGAGAAAGATGGTTTTGTGGAGATTTCGGTTGATGGTGCGACGACTCAGTTGTTGGATTCGAATAGGCCGGTGTTGCCTATTTATGTGAGGACGTATCAGATTCCGTTTCGGTCCTCGAACATTCAGGTAGAGTGTTCTGCGAAGGATCTGGGTTCGTTGTTGTTGACCCAGGAGGTTCTTCCTGCTCGGATTGCTCCGTTATCGGGGCTAGTTGAGCAGACGGCGTATGAAAAAGATCCTGTGGTGTACGGGAGTGCTGCGTTCTATCCAGCTACCTGGTTCAGCTATGATCTTGGTGCTGGGCGGAATGAGCGTGGTCAGCAGGTGACGTTTGTGAAGGTGGTGTGTTATCCTGTTCGGTATTCTCCGTTGAACAATCAGATTGAGTATGCGGGTGGGTTTGATATCTTGGTGACGTATGATCAACCGACGGTTCCTGAGCGATCGTCTGCGGAGGATTATGATATGGTGGTTATTGCTCCGGAGAAGTTTGCGGCAAGTATTGCGCCGCTGGTTGAGTTTAAGAATGGCAAAGGTGTGATGACGCAGTTTAAGTCGGTTGAGTCGATTCTTGAGGAGTATGATGGGTATGATCCTCCTGAGCAGATTAAGTATTTCATTAAGAACGAGTATGATGTGTCGAATATCTCGTATGTGTTGTTGATGGGTGGTCTGAAGTCTCATCTGTACGCAAAGGATAAGGACACTACTTCTGCTGGTTGGAAGGCCTGGTGGGTCCCAGCCCGATACGTCAATATGCCACAATATGAGGACCCAGGGTGTCTCTCGGATCTCTATTACGGGTGTTTATACAATGCTACCGGTGATTTTGATAGTTGGGATTCGAATGGTGACGGGGTGTACGCTCAATGGATGGAAGGTCAAACCGCGATAGACACGTTCGATATGTATCCAGAGGTCTATGTGTCACGGATCCCGGCCGTTTCTGTGCGTGAGGTGAAAGCAGCTGTGAAAAAAATTACCACCTATGAAAGCACGGGTCTGGCGGAGAAATCCTGGTTTAATAACTTTGTGGGTGTCGGGGGGAAAACCTTCGAATATTATGCAGGAAAACCTGATGGGGAGTACCTCTGCGATCTCTCTTACGATTATGCAAAGAACGCGTTCCCTGAGTTAGAACTGGTCAGCTGTTATTCCACAAACAGGGATATCGGAGGGCGAACCCCGATAACAAAGGATATTTTGAAATCCTTCAATGAAGGAGCAGGGTTTGTTGATTTCGAAGGCCATGGGAACCCGTACTCCTGGAACACGATCTGGCATGATGGTGAGTATCCTAACGACTGGACCGGGGGTTTTAACATCTTTGCGTATCCCTTCCTCACCAACGGGAATATGTTACCGGTGGTGATTGTCGGTGGATGTCACAACGGGATGTACAATGTTTCTATGATTCCGTGTCTGCTGGAAAACAAGAACAACCATCCTCATTTCTGTTATGGGGTACCGGCGCCTATTTGTTACAGCGCAGGGTTAGTCACGAAAGCTCGGGGTGGTGCGATTGCCTCCACTGGATGTACAGGGTATGGAATGGGCTATGAAGGAGTTCCTGTCAGTCTCAGCGGAGAACTTGAGGTCAATTTCTTCTATCATGTTGGCGAGGGAACCATGCACCTTGCACCGGCTCATGGACAAGCGATTCAGAAATTCCTTGCTGAGGAGGAAATCAACCAAGTCGAAGCATTCTGTATCACGAACTGGGCGCTCTTTGGTGACCCCAGTCTACAGTTCGGTGGATACTCCTCCTAATCGAGGAACCATCTTTTTTCTTTTTTTCTGTTTCTTTTTCAGGAGAAAATCAGAATAAAAAGAAAGGATGAAAGGGTATTGGACGTACTACTTCTTTACACTTCTTGCATGAGAAATGCCCCAAGGCATTTGAGTCTCTCTTCGTACGAATCGGGATATAAAAACCGCTCCGTGGCAGCGATGCTACTCAGAAGTGCGTTGCCGTCTTGTGGGGTGAAACAGAAACCAACAATTTCGTTTTCGTTGATGACATGGATTGTCGGGATGACCGCGACGGTTTGATCAAGGATTCTCCCATAGTGACCATGGTCACGTCCGAAGGAAAACACTAGGTTTGCTGACTTCTTGTAGGTGACTGCGACCCGTGGATTCTGCATCAGCTTTTTGATTGCATCTTCTTTTGTGATTTTTGTATCAAGTTTGAGATCATACCAGATGCAATGCATATATTGTGTGTTAAGTTTCATCGCACTGGAAAATACATTAAGGGTGATACCAAGGGTTTTGTAAAGATGGTACACGTCCACCGCGTGGTGCGTCCCCATTTTTTCATCTTTATGGGTCCCGACCTCAGGTGAGGGGACAAAGCTTTTCACTTGGCTGATGTCATTAGCTCGTCTGATGCAGAGAAAGCGTCCCTCTTTTAAATGGCTTTTTTTCTTTTCAATGGCAAGGGTATTAATGAGAACCGCCATGTTATGGGTGTTACAGCTGACCACGTGAATAAATTGGTCCTTTTTGGTTATCGCGTCATCGTTGATACCAAGGGCATACATCTTGCCAAAACCGAACTCAGATCCCTGTGCGATAAATCCTTTGATTTTGCTTTTGTATTTGTTATAAAATTTTTCTTTGTTCATCAGCCCTGTTCCCTTCGGGGTACAGTCGATTATGACCGAGGATCGTTTGATTGCTTCTTCCGCCTCGTACATGGGTTCAAGTCCCAGCTCTTGGAAGTCTTTGATTTTCTCGTCAGAGACACAGAGGTTCGCCCCTCTATTGATCAATCCTTTCATCTTTGGTCGGTCCTCTAGGGTGGGGCTGTGTTTATAGAACGTTACTTCGTCGATTCCGAGGTCATCTTTCGCATCGCACAAGAGTCCAATCAACGGCTCTCCTATCGTGCCTGTGCCTACCACATGAACAATATTTCCATGGTTCATATTCAAACTCCCCGTAACTCAAGTGGGTAATCGATACGTTACATTTAATGGTTACTATTATCGTTGTTTATTATATAATTCAATTCCTCTAAAATTTCGATAACCTTATGTTGTTAGACGAGATAGCTTTGTGTCTATGGATATTAGTACCATCGCTGGGAAGGGCTATGATTCTAACGTCTATGTCATACGAGGGAAGATTCCGACGATCATTGACACAGGCACAGGGTTTCATTCCAAGATGATTCTTGAAACCATTGGACCAATACTTCCCTTACATCAGGTAAAGCAGATAGTTTTGACTCATGAGCATTATGATCATGTCGGGGGCGTATTAGATTTTGTTCAGGCAACGAAGGGAGCCGCTCGTATCTTAGCCCATAAAGACGTCGTTTTGAAACTCAAGGAAGGGAAAAGTAGCTTTGCAGAGATGCTTGGTGGGGTGATGCCACGCATCGAGGTCGATGTCCCGTTATCAGATGAGATGCGCATCACCATGGGAGATGACACCTTTCAGGTTCTTCTCACACCTGGTCATAGTATCGGCAGTCTCTGTCTCTATGACAAAGAACAGGGGGTGTTGTTCTCTGGTGATACGGTGTTTGCCTCTGGTGGTTTTGGTCGGTACGATTTCTCTGGAGGGGATTTCCAGTTGTTGCTCCATTCTATAGAACGCCTGGCAGGTTTGAGCATTGTAAAACTGTATCCAGGCCACGGGCCGGTCGTTGAAACACAGGGAGCGACTC
>JBAZLE010000177.1:0-3791 GCA_041650455.1 Thermoplasmatota archaeon
TCACTGGGGCGCGCTCACGAGTTGGCAGTCGGACTGATACTACGGAACGGCGTCGAACGAAAAACCGAAAACAACGAACTGACGTTGGAACTTGATCAGATGAATATTGAGGTGGCAACGCCATTTGCATCACCCATGCGTTCGCCGCACGCGCGCGGTGGCGATGCAATGTTCTTCGAGTATGCAAACCAGATTCTCAAGGGAACGAGTGCCATATTCGAATATGATTATCATTCGAGACTCTTTGATTGGAATGGTGACGTCAACCAGATTGCCGCGATAATCGAAAAACTGCGAGATCATCCAGAGTCTCGGCGCGCAATGGGGATTACATGGATACCTCCCATCGACGTGAAACGAAACGACGTACCGTGTCTTCAGTTTGTACAGTGCGTCATGCGGTATGGAAAAATGGATATGCACGTTGTATTCCGCAGCAACGACATGTTGTCGGCTGGGGGACACAATATGTACGGACTGGTCAATCTCCAGCGTCATATCACCGATGAGATTGGAGTGCCCGTTGGAACTTACTATCATACCAGTATCGTACCGCATGTCTATTATCTTCGAGACATCGTCGAGGTTGCCCAGATGTGCAGAGGATGCCGTGCTAGTGGCGTTCCCTTTGAACCACAAAAATCGGTTTGCGAACTGTGCATGGGGTGTGAAAATGCCAACGTGTGATTCATGCACATATCCTACGTTGTGCATCATGGTACGGCGAATCGAGGATCATATTGCTCCAGATGGAAAACTGCGATTGATCGTAGGGTGTAACGAGAAAGAGTTTCTCTATGGAGACGAATTCGAGTCGAAAACATGAAGCGCGATGATGCGTATTGGAAAAACGTAGATGCAAAACTACTCGGGTCATCCAAATCGGATGCCTTGCTAACACTCGTGGTGATGCTTGCATTTCTCTTCATCTTTACTGCAATCGTGGTTCCCTATCTTTCATCGTCCCCAAAATATGAAGATGGACTCACGATAGAATATAATGCAACGATCGGTTCGTGTATCATCGATCACACCAATCCGCATGGCGATACGACATCGGTGAACGTCACCATTACGAAGACGATGAGCGATGGAACAAAAGCAGTCGTGTTCACCGACACGACGACGACTTTCCCTGCGCACATCGTCTATCACGTCTACGATGCGAGTTCGGATCATGGTGTTGAAGTCATCGTCACGAGCGTCACCGGAGAGTATCACTACTATGAAACTATCAATCCCTACCAGATGAAGATGTCATTCCTATAAATTAGCTGATATCATTGCAACGATCATGAAAACCATCATCCTCGCGGGTGGAGTTGGAACACGTCTCTGGCCGTTGTCCCGGCGACTCTATCCGAAACAGTTTCTCGATATGGGAACGCTTGGATCCTATCGTCAACGGTACGAACCATCATTGTTTGTCGATACGTATCTGCGTGCACTCAGGTTATCAAAACCAGATGACGTCATTGTCGTAGCAAATATCGAGCATGAATACCTCGTCAAGAACCAATGTGCGACGGTGCTGGAACGTATCAACGACGAACAACTTTTTCTCGAACCAATCGGCCGCAACACACTCCCGGCGATAACATGGGTCGTTCAATCCAGTATGATGGACGATGATGCCGATGATACATTTATAGTACTGCCGTCAGACCATGTTGTTGGATGGGGTATCGAACGCGTTATCAGAGATGCCGAACCACTCGCACACGATCATATCGTGACTTTTGGCATCGTCCCAACATCACCACACACGGGGTATGGATATATCAAACCTGGCGAGCCGTGTGGCAATGGATACCACGTTGAAAAGTTCCACGAAAAACCGGATGCCGCAACAGCCAAGACATATATCGATGACGGATATCTATGGAACTCGGGAATATTCATGTTCCATCCAAAGGTGTTCATCGATGCAATGAGGATGCACAACCTTGAGATGCTCGATGCCGTCATGGGATATATGAACGGCGATGTTGATTACAAGGACATTCCAGCACAATCCATAGATATTGGTATTGTTGAGAAATCCGAGAATGTCGTTGTTGTACCAACCCTTGAACCATGGTCTGATATGGGAGACTTTAAATCCATTCATGAACGGGACGGGTATCATGATATGCATGGCAATGCTGGAGACGCTCTTACCGTTGATGCCAAAAACAACCTCGTGCGAGCATCGAACGATAAACTCGTCGTTCTCGTTGGTGTGAATAACACCGCGGTTATCGATACCGACGATGCTTTACTCGTCTGCGATATGAACCAGACAGCAAAAGTAAAAGAATTGTACGACGAGTATCTCAAGGGAACCCCGATGGGCGATATTCATACCACGGCGCATCGTCCATGGGGTTCCTACACAATACTTGAGAGTCATCCATTCTATAAGATCAAACGCGTCACCGTCAACGCACAACAGGATCTCTCGCTCCAGATGCATCACCACCGGAGCGAACACTGGGTGGTCGTTAGCGGAACAGCGGAAGCTACCGTTGGAAATACAACCACGCTGGTCAAACATGGCGAGAGCATCTTCGTACCGATGGGAGTGACGCACCGTCTCAGAAACGTGGGAAGGATACCACTCGATGTCATCGAGGTTGCCATTGGTGAGTATATCGAAGAAGACGATATCGTCAGGTTCGATGATGTCTATGGACGCACCAACGTCGAACAATTGCGAAACGAGTAACCATGGGATTCGTTGACCACACCACACGATACGCCAGAGAACTCCGTGTGGACCCGATATCGAAATACTTGCATCTCATCATGGTGCAATCTGTTTTGACAACATGTGTGATAATATCATTGGTTGTAGACAAGTCCATGATAACTCTCTATCCACTCGTTTTTGCCCTTCTAACATTTGCAATCGTTAAACTCTGGGTTGTGCGCATCGTATGGAAAAACCAGAAGAATCACCATACTATTACATAATTTCAACGCAATTTTGCCGCGACAGGCAACTATAAGTTACCACGCAATGACCTTATATGGCACTCAACAAACATATCCAATGTGCAAAGGGAAATCGAGGAGACATGCATTGGGACGAGTGCGTGATAAGACATGACAACTATCGACGAAGCAGTCAAACGAACAGTACGTCGGTTCAGTGAGAAGGGCATTACGCTCGAAGAGAAAGAAATCGGCAAAAGACTGAACAAACTGACGGTGTTTGGCGTTCCCGTTGCCGAGGCGGAACGCACTATTGCCGCTGCCGTGGCACGCGAAAATGGTATTACCCTCTATGACGGACAGCATACAGGAGCTTCCGTGAGAGATATTCGCGACCTGGCAGTTGAAGAATGGGCGACTATTGAAGGACGCGTTGTATCGTTGAGCGTCCCCCAGAGTCCAGGTATTCATTCGCAGGGTATCATCGCCGACAGAACAGGAGCAATCCAGTTCACGGCGTGGAATCGCAAACGCGATACGGATACTATGATTCCCGATATCCAGGTTGGAAAATGGTATCGGTTTTCGAACGGTGTTATTCGGGATTATAAAGGGTGTCCCGTCTATAATATCCATTCGGGAAGCGATGTCGTTGAACTGGATGACATGGGCAACATTCCCGAAATAGTCACGCCAATCGGTAAAATGTCCGTTGGTGTCGTGACAATCAAGGGCAAAGTTACTCGTATCTTCCCACCGAAGAGCGAGAAAGTCAAACAGCGCGGCGTTATTGGTGATGCAACAGGCACGACATTGTACACCATATGGGTATCTGATGCTCCCGAGTTCGTACTCGAAGAGGGTCAATCCTATGT
>JBAZLE010000178.1:0-3784 GCA_041650455.1 Thermoplasmatota archaeon
AACTTCGGATTCATGATCACCGCAATCCCCGCAATCATTCGAAATTACCAGCATAGAGAAGCAAAAAGCCAATCGCTCTCCATGTACCTTGTCACAGCGATCCTCCTGTCGGTCATGGCGTACGTGTTCCTCACCTTAGACATGCTCCTTTCCTGCCTTTCCACCGCAGGAACCGGTATCATGTGGTTTATCCTCACCTACCAGAAGGTGATCTACTCAAAATAAAAAAAGGAATAAACATGCAACCTACCCTTATCATGTGCATCGGCAACCGAGACGGAGGCGACGATGCCATTGGACCCTACATCGCAGACAGGATGAAGAACGAAACAAAAGGCGATATCATCCTTGACTGCGGTACGACCCCCGAGAACTACACCGCAATCGTCAAACAAACAAAACCACACACTCTCATCCTCATCGACGCAGCAGAGATGAACCTACCCCCAGGAATGATACGTACCATCCCGAAAGAAAAAATCGGAACCATGCACATCAGCACCCATGGCATACCACTCTCCCTTCTCATGACATATCTTGAAAAAGAAGTACCTACCATCATCATGATAGGCATTCAACCACAACGCATGTCAGGTTCCAAAAGCAACATTGTAAAAAAAAATGCTGACGAGCTGATTGAACTTTTAAAAAACCACAGATACGAGAAGATACCTTCCCTCTAGTACGGGTATTTCTTCCCAAGCGCCTCGGTCGATGACAACGCAGCAATCGCTCCTTTCGCACATGCGATTATCACCTGGCGCAATCCACCGGTGATATCACCAGCGGCATACACACCAGGAACAGAGGTACGTTGCGCAGCATCAACCACGATATAGCCGTTCTCATCCAGCTTCAACCCAAGAGACTGTGCGATCTGATTCTGCGGCAACACCCCGACAGAGGCAAACACGCCGTCGACCGCTAACCGTTTCCGTTGACTCGTCTCCAGATTAAAAAGAGCAACGGAGGATACATTCTCCTCCCCACTGATCTCCTCAACGCTCGTATTGAAGATGAACTGCACACCTTTCTCTCGAGCCTCTTCCTCATAGATCTTCTCGGCACGGAACTGACCACGACGATGCACGACGTAGACGTCTTTACACCCAATCTGTTTTAGAAAAATCGATTCGATCAAGGCAGTGTTGCCTCCACCAACCACGACGACCCGTTTTCCTTTGAAGAAAAAACCATCGCAGGTCGCACAATACGACACTCCCTTTCCAAGGAATTCTGCTTCACCAGGTACATCCAGTTTCTTATGTTCCGTCCCTGTGCAAAGAATCACAGCACCTACCTGATAGGAGGCCTTTTCGGTTTTCACAAAAAATCCTGGCAACGAGGGAGTGATTTCCTTAGTCTCCTCATAGAAATGAAAATCAGCGTATTTCGCTGCATGCTGTTTCATCTTCTCGACAAGATCAATCCCGGGAATAGAATCAAACCCCGTATAATTCTCGATGTTCGGGGCAATCTGCAACAGACCACCACCGCCACCACGGTCGAATACAACCGTCGAAATACCGGACCGCTTCGCATAAATCGCAGCAGAAAAACCAGCAGGGCCTGCACCGATGATTGCTAATTCGTAATCCATGAAAAACCCCATTGACTATCTACTATTTAGTTTTTTAAATACCCCTGACCACACAGCGTTTGAAAAACGGCTGAATCGCCTCAAGCGTCTCATACACATACTCCCGGGGATACGGAAGAGCGCTCTCAAGCTGTGAAGACACCAACGGTTTCATAGGCTTGAACTGCTGAAGGTAATACACATCAGCACCCTTCAACCATTCCGCGATCTCCACGATATCCTCCTTGGTAAGAAAACCAGGCACAAACGTAGTTTTAAACTCGTACGCACGCGCTTTGCTCTTTATCAGATTGATTGATGCCTCAATCTTTGAAAAATCCACATCGATGCCGGAAAGCTTATGATACTTCTTCTTCGGAGCTTTCACATCCATGGCAACATAATCAACAAGCTGTTGCTCCAAGAGTTCCTCAAGTCTCTCGGGGAACGCACCGTTCGTATCAACCTTCACCAGAAGCCGCAGGTTCTTCACCCGTTTGATAAAATCAACAAAATCATCCTGCAGGAACGGCTCCCCTCCAGAGATGACGACGCCGTCCAGCAGCTCCTTGCGCTTCGAGAGAAACGACAAGATCTCATCCTGAGGGAACAACTCCGCAGTCCCCAGCGCAAGCTTCTTGTTATAACAGAAAGGACAGCGAAAATTACATCCGCTGGTCCAGACAATCGCGCTGATCCTATCAGGGTAATCAAGCAATGATGTTTTCTGAAAGCCGCCTATCTTCATTGTGATACAAGTACCTTCTCCTGTAGGTCAAAGGTGGTCCGGTCTTTGAACTCCTGCTGCTTGCCCTTGTTCCATTGGTTAACTGGACGCAGGTAACCAACGACTCTTGAGTAAATCTCGCAAGCTATGACTTTTTTATTACCTGCACATATCGGGCATATTTCATGTTCGCCAGAAAGATACCCATGGTCTGGGCAAATGCTAAACATTGGGGTAATTGTGTAGTACGGTAGATGATAATTCGTCGCAACTTTGCGTACCAAATTCTTTGTTGCATTTATCGAAGGTTCCTCTCCTAAAAAGATATGTAATACCGTGCCACCAGTATATTTAGACTGTAAAGAATCTTGCAAGTCTAATGCTTCAAACACATCAGAGGTGAAACCAACAGGGAGCTGGGTCGAATTTGTATAATATGGTTCTACCTCTCTGCCACCATTTTGACCGTTATATTTCTCCTGGTTATATATACGGATGTCAGGGTAGTTCTTCTTGTCGATGCGTGGCAGACGATAGCTCGTACCCTCCCCGGGGGTACCCTCGAGGTTAAAGATATTGCCGGTTTCCTCCTGAAAGTCAGCCATTTTATCCCGCATATGGTCCAGGACTTTCTCAGCAAATGCCTTCCCCTCAGGATCACCAATGCTTTTATTCATGAAATTTAACAATGCATCGTTCATACCGATAAGACCAATGGTGGAAAAATGGTTCTTCCAGTATTCACCAAAAGTGGTTTTTACATCATTCAGATAGAAACGTGAATAGGGGTGTAAACCACTCACCGTCAAGTTTTCTATCAGTTCCCTCTTTATCTCAAGGCTTTGCTTTGCCAGTTCCATGAGTTTGTCCAAACGTTCGAAAAAGTCATTGTCATCTTTTGCAAGGTATCCAATCTGAGGCATATTAATGGTGACGACACCCACGCTTCCGGTCTTTGGGTTTGCGCCAAATAACCCTCCACCGCGTTTTTTAAGCTCTCGATTTGATATTCGAAGTCGGCAACACATCGATCGTACATCATCTGGTTTCATGTCGCTGTTGATAAAATTGGAGAAATATGGGACGCCACTTCTTGCTGTCATTTTAAAGATGGAGTCTAAACAGTCGTTATTCCAGTTAAAATCCTTCGTGATGTTGTAGGTTGGAATGGGAAACGAGAATGGTCTTCCTTTCGCATCGCCTTCATACATGATTTCAGCAAACGATTTATTTATCATGTCCATTTCATTAATAAAATCACTATAGTTATCATCTTTTAAGTCCCCGCCGATAATCACCGGTTCCTCTGCGAGATAGGTTGGTATGGTTAAATCAAGGGTGATATTCGTGAACGGTGAATTATGGTAAAAGACTAAACCGGTTCCTCCGACAAAATTTTCTTCACCGCCATCACTGTCAACAGAGATATCATACTCCCACCCCCAGTTGTTCTTATATTCGTTTATTTCATAGACAGG
>JBAZLE010000179.1:0-3783 GCA_041650455.1 Thermoplasmatota archaeon
ATTCTCCATTCGTAAGGCGATCAGTGCGTTTTCTTCTTCTTCCGCATCGATGTACTCGACGGCCCCGTCATTGATCAGCTCAGTCCATTTTTTCTTTCCTTCTTTCATCTCCGTTAAGGTTTTTTGGTTCAACAGGAGTTTCCCATTTTCCACGACAAGCAAGGGTCTGCGTAACCGTCCGCAATCACAGTTGACGATCACATCGTTTCCTTCGATGTCATAGGTAACGTTAATTTCATTGCTCAGCATCCCCTTCCGTCGTCGTTCCCGTAATTTTTTCACAAGATCAGATCCGTTCGGATGCATCCCGATGAGATCACCGTTGAGGTAGACACGAGCCCCGGTCACATGTTTTGTCAAGTCCTTGATTCCAAGCTCCCGTAACACTGCTTCTACTTCTTTTTCTCCGAACCCCTCTGAGATTTCTACGGTCAATGCAAGGTTTTTTACTAACCCACAGTTCGGTCCCTCTGGTGTTTCATTGGGGCAGAGACGACCCCATTGCGTTGAATGGAGATCACGGGCTTCGAAATGGGGCTGCGATCGTGTCAAGGGGGAGGTGACTCGTCGCAGGTGACTGAGGACAGCAAGGTTGCTGGTTCGGTCAAGAAGCTGTGAGACTCCCGCACGACCGCCCACCCAGTTCCCGGTGGCGAGTGCGTGATGAATGCGCTGACTGAGAACATCCGAGCGTAAGGAGGACGCGATCTTGATTTCTTTGCCTTTCGCGTGGATCCGCTCAATCTGATATTTCAGATCCTTACAAAGGGCGGTGAAAGCCACACGGAAGAGATCCTCCATGAGATCCCCGGCAAGCTTCAAACGCTTGTTTGCGTAATGATCCTTATCATCCTGCTCTCGCTTCCCTAGGGCGAGCTCTAAGACAGCCATCCCCATCCGTGCCACGAAGATAGCCTTTTTTAACCGATCGTTCGGGTCATTGCCAAGGTGGGCAAGCAGATGTCGGTCCATGATGGTTTCCACCCGTTTCACCCGGTACTCTTTTGCCTGTCCGCCTGCGAATTTCTTCCCAAGGTAAGCCACGGCTTCTTCTTTTGTCGCTATACTATATTCCTTGGCGCATTCCTCGATATTCGCAAGCACGTAGGGTTCCATCTTTGGATCCACACAGATGACATCGACGATTTCTTTGTCGTTTTCCATGCCCAGTGCGCGGAGTAACACGATGAGTGGTATTTGTCCATAGGTAGTTGGGAGACTGACCATGAGCATGCCGTCCTTGCGTTTTTCCACCACGGTTAACGCACGGTACCCTTCCCGTTGGGAGAACACCTTTGCGACCTCAACGTCCGTCCCATACCGACTGGACCGTTCCACAAGAACCCGGTTGGGAGCCAGATCTTCGACAGTGATTAACACACGTTCCGTTCCATTGCTGATAAAATACCCACCCGGGTCCAACGGGTCTTCCTGCAGTTGCTGCAGTTCCTTTCGATAATCCTCCTCTGAAAAAGGACGATCCATTTTTTCTTCCAGGACTCGTTGGGAGATGTTGCATCGCAGGGATTTCACCATGATGGGGAGTTCCCCGACACGGACCGTTTCCGGCTCATATTCCACTTCGTTCTTCACAGGGATGAATTCAAGCTCAATCGGAGCCTCATAGGTCAAATCTCGTAAGCGTGCTTCCATGGGTGTCAAGGGTCGCTCTGTCCCATCCGCTTCTTTCACTTGGGGAAGGCCCACCTTGATTTTCCCAAATTTAATCTTATATCCTTCTATTTCAGGGTAGATGTACCCCCGTTTCATCCCTTCTTCTTCCTGACCGATGATGGTGCCATCGACAATACGCTGCAGACGATTCCGAAGAAAATCATCATAGGAAGCGATCTGATGGTTGACAATACTTCGTTCCTTATAAAACGCATCAACAAGCTCTCTCATAAATACTCCTCATAATCCCCTATTTTCTTTACACTTCTTCACTTGCCGTGCTGAAGTCCTCAGAAGACTCAGCGAAGACAAAACTCTCAGAGGTATCACTCTCAACAACTAACCGATAGGCAGTCGCATATTTCGCGGTCGGGCTTTTTCGTGTTATCTTCACAATCTGACCAGGTCTCGCTCCCGTGGAGATCACTGCGGGGTCGTTTGCAAGAACACGTGGCAGCTGATCTAGTTTGATATGGTATTTCTCCAACAGCTCCTTTTTCTCTTTCTCGGATAAAATCGTATGGTCTGGAACCAGCTTGTGTCCTAAGATGTCGTAATATTTTTTTGGTGGGGCTGCGATACTACATTCCTCCTACGTTCCTTGGTAGGAAAGGCGGGCCTGAAGGGATTCGAACCCTTGGCCACCTGGTTAAAAGCCAGATGCTCTACCTAGCTGAGCTACAGGCCCAAAGATGGGCCACAGTTTCACTGATTTTATATAGTATACGCTATATCAAGTAACGTTGGAACGGCTTACCCGTAATACAGTTTCCTCTATAAATAATTTTACATCTTCTTTTTTTTCACCCGCTCCCTCATTTCCCCTCCTCATGAAAACCTTTTAATTTCCATAGAAAATACATCACGTTAATGAAGATACATGAGATTTTTTATTCCCTGCAGGGGGAAGGACGTCTTGTTGGAACCCCAAGTATTTTCCTGAGGACCGCCGGATGTAACCTCCGATGCACCTACTGCGATACCACCTACGCCTATGAGAAAGGAACACAGATGACCATACGAGACATCCTTGATGAGCTGAAAAAGTATCCCTGTACTCAGGTCTGTGTCACCGGCGGGGAACCACTCGTGCAGAAAGAAACCCCCCGCCTCATCGACAGTCTTCTCAAAAAAAACTATACCGTGTGTCTTGAAACGAACGGAAGTTGGAGTATTCAGAAACTTGCAGGGAAGCAATCCTTGATCCTCTCGCTGGACATCAAATGTCCCTCATCCGGTTCACATGAGCAGATGGACATGACCAATATCACGTATCTCTCGCAACAAGATCAACTCAAGTTCATCATAAAAAATAAAGAAGATTACCAGTACGCGAAAAAAATTCTTGCCCAATACAAACCCCGCTGCCCTGTTTTTTTCCAGCCGGTATGGGGGACTGATGCACAGAAACTTGCCTCATGGATTCTGCATGATGGATTGTCGGTCCGATTGTCCTTGCAGCTCCATAAAATCATTTGGGGGCCACAAAAAGGAGTGTAACTCGCTTTCATTCGCAGCGAATTTCCTCAGAGAAGAACGGGAAACACAAACTATATACATGAAGAGCGCATTCATGGTTGAAATTAAGAGACATTAGTGAGATAAACAGAAGGAAAAATGAGGTGAAATAGAAGATGCAACCATCAAATATGGCATATGATAGAGCGATTACCGTTTTTTCCCCGGATGGACGCTTATTTCAAGTGGAATACGCCAGAGAAGCGGTAAAACGAGGGACCACCACCGTAGGAGTGAAATTTCGAGATGGTGCGATTTTAATTGTTGATAAGCGGATTTCCTCTCGACTCATAGAACCTGATTCTATTGAGAAGATTTTCATCATTGATGATCACATCGGATGTGCGACCTCCGGTCTTGTCGCCGATGCACGGTCCCTGATTGACCGGGCTCGGTTAGACGCACAAATTAACGAGATAACCTACAGTGAGAAAATCCAGGTCCAAACCCTCGTGAAACGAATCTGTGACTTTAAGCAAACCTACACACAGTACGGAGGGGTGCGACCATTTGGAACCGCCTTGCTGATTGCAGGTGTGGATCAGACCGGAGCACGACTCTTTTCCACGGATCCCTCTGGGGCGCTCATGG
>JBAZLE010000180.1:0-3757 GCA_041650455.1 Thermoplasmatota archaeon
AAGGGTTCAATCCGAACGTCTGCTTTCCGCATCGCACCAATCGGGCAGAACCCGACGCAAGCTTGACAGCCGATGCAGATGTCTTTGTCTAACCACACCACCCCGTTTTTCCGTCGGGTCAACGCACCCACCGGGCACATATCCAGACACAGTCCACGCTGGTCGCACACATGCATCGCGTATCCCGTGGCTGTTTTGCTGATATGAATCGCTGATTTCTCGCCCCCCTCCTTGGTTTTGAAATGAACCTGGGAGCAGGCTTTTTCGCATTCAAGACATCCGTTACATCGGTCTGGATGAAACTTCAGGATTTTCACGATTTTCGGTTGCTCCATACACACGCTCTCCTATAACCAGATGATACTGATGGTGTTCAGAATCACAAAGACCCAACAGAAGACCGAAATACCGATGGTGACGGGATAATACAGACGGTCTTGGAGTGTGAGAGGAATTCTCTTTAGTGCAACGACTGCGGGAACAATCCCCGCTCCCAGCAGGGCAGCAAGCAAACCACTGGCGAGGATTTGCGGGATGAAAACAAGGAGGTTCTCAAGGTAGAATCCCGCGGAGGAGAACACGGGAGTCAAGATCTGGGTGATGATGTAGCCGCCGATATACACAAGGTACGCAGCGGTGATGCCTAGGCTGGTTTGCATGATCAGCGACTGAGATGATTTCTGGTCAAGGGAAAACCCTGTCCAGATGAGGTCAAACAGCAATCCTTCAGCCATGATCGCGATCGCAGAGCAGATGAAACATCCGCCGAAGGGATTGAAGAATCGGAGTGCTCCCGCCACCAGTCCGATACCGGTTTGCATCCCCGGTTGTCGGAACGTGGTCCGACTGAGTGTCATCAGACCAATGGCGAACACCCCGGTCATGATTGCACCAGCAGGGAGATTGACGTCACGAAGGAGTGATCCAATGATGCATTCTGTAAACCCCCAGAGGGATCCAAACACTATGATTCCTACAATAAATTTTTTGTTCATCATCTTTTAGTTCACCTCGATGGTGATGATCTCTTTTACCCGGAAGGCTTTTGGTAAATCAGAAAAAAACGATTCTCGGTCGTAGGTCAGAAGCCCGTTTTTCATATTCTCCCAGGTCACCGTTTTTTCATAGCCATCGGTGCCTTTGATGGTGTAGGTGTGTTGTTCTGGGTTTGAGACTCCTGTTTTTCGCATCAGGTCGTCCAAAGCGATTCCGGTGTATTGCGAGTCATTCGACGTGCGTGGCTGGGCAAGGGAGAAGAGTTGGTCGATGGTATATTCTTGTCCGTTGATTAGCAGGATCTCTGTCGTGGTTTGCGTCGCATAGACGTACAGTGAGGAGCTGCTCGCAATCAGCAGGACGCTTAAAGCGAGGATTGGGAGTAAGTGGTCCTTCCCCATAGGTATCGTTGGGAGGGATGCGGAGGTGGATATATAAAAATTATCCAATCCCGCGGGATGAGCAGGACGCGAATCAGATGAGTATCACTCTTGGCTCTGAGACGTTTTTGTTTTTTGGCACCATCCACTCAACGTGTTATTGACCTGCAAAACAAAAAGGGTATGATTCCGTCTTAAGAAATCATCGTTTTCCTCCTTTGGCAAGCACGGATTATGGTTCTCCTCTTTTAGTGTATACCGCAGTGGAACCATCCAGGGTTGAAGTAAGTTTTATCGTTAGGTCGCTATCTGAAAATGCATACGTAAAGATTGGAGCATACCCTGACGAGAGCTCGAGATGTAACTTCCCGTCCGTTACCTCCCAGGTTCCTGATTGAGCTAGATAGGTACATATTCCATCTGCGTTTAATTGCATCACCAAATAGTTACTCTTGTACCACGTTCCAACGAATTTATTTCTTTCAGTCTGTGATGTGTTGCCCACTTCAGTACATCCGCTCAAACCCACACTAATAAGCACAGTAAAGAGTCCTAGTAGACAAAGCACAATCAATCCCCTGAGTCGTTGTTGTCTCCGTATAACCTTTGCTTTCATAGTATTCTAATGTAATAGGTCTTCTTATAAAAATATATTCAGAGGAACGGGTAACAACTGTTCACAATCATCGAGATGTATTGATATAAACCAAAAAAACTCCGTGCTCTGTCATCCTCAGTGAATTTTTTTAATAAGAGGAAAGGGGAAGTTCGGAGGCAATATGAACGCTCTAACTCCCCTGTCTTTCTTAAAAAGGGGGAATAATATGAAGTCCTTTCCTCTTCCGGCGTAACTCTTCCTATACCATAATTAAAGTGCCACGTGTATTAATAATTTTCTATATTTACTATATGCAATTGTCGATAATTCATCGATTTAACGAAATCCCAGCCTTTTTAACTCCAGCGTTTTCTCCCTGAAAAGACAAAAATTCATATGACAAAAAAGTATCTATCTTATGTTATGTACAACAACCTCCCGCTTCAAAACTCCTGTGCTTTTATTCCAAATGCATCTGTAATATATATGATATAAAGATAGAATTCCACCAGTCTAAAGCGAACGAAGTGAGCGATGACTGTGGTCACAGAAACAACAACAAAACATCTTTTTATTAGAGAGCTTTTGGTGGTGCCACTGCTCTTGTTGATTCAGATGAGCAGCAGCTCAGTGTCACTAGGAGAAAAATTTTTTATGGATTGTGATAGCCATTCGAATCAAATTAAAAATTACATTTACCTGCTTTTTTTCTCGCTTGAAATGAAAAGAATAAAGCGTAGTGAATTCAAAAATTATGCGATGAGGCGTAATCCGGTCGTTCGTATCTTCGTTGCATGCTTGCGCAGGAGCTCCTCATCCTGTGGTCTCCATTGGATCCGCTCAAGCAACGCATAGGATATTTCTGCATTGATCTTCTCTACAGCCCAAGGTGCAGATCTTCGATATGTTTCTAGGAACCTGTGACAGAGCTGGAATTTTTCATCCACAAACATTGGATCCGTACTTAATATCGACCCGCAGAGCGTCCCAAGGTCTTCACTGGGAGTGCCGCTGCGGGATTCCTCAAAATCAACACCCCAGATGCGCTCTTTATTGTAAATGAAATTTCGTAGCGTGGCATCGCCACGAATGCGGAATCCGTGTTCTGTTTTAAAAAACGTATGGAAACGAACACACCAGTCCGCAAGCAGACCTATCACCTGTTCTTTTTCCTCATAAACCGTGTGAGGATCGTTGATGACATCGCAGGCATTGTGTCCTTGCAGATAACTCATCACCAGCACATGATGTTCGGTATCCCTCTGCAGGGGTGAAGGGATATGAAGTGCAGAACATCCTTTCTTCAAAACAGCATATTCCGTTTCCATGTTCTGTTTCAACCCCGGGACGAACCATTTCAACACCCGTGGTTGACCATCTAATAACACATAGGCGACCGTGTTTTTTTTGCTCGCAAAACGCTTTTGCACTAACACTGTTTTGTAGTTCTCGACCTGTGCAAGAAGCTCTTGGATATCCCTCATCGTCTCTACAAAAGTATACAAAACAAAAAGAAATACCTTCCGATAGCACCGCCGATTTTTGTGAGTGGTGCTTTACCCCTGGCTTATTCAGTGATGAGCCGTATCGAGGTGACCTTTTTCCACCAGAGGGACGATTCTGTTATGGATCCTTCGTCATCAAGGAACACGATCTTTAGTTTTCCATCGTTGGATTCATTCAACCAGTCCCCCTCATATTGATAGGCGAGCACCATGGTCATTGCTCCAGTGCCGGTCGGGTTTGGGTCTGACGCGTTCGAAGGATTATAGATGCTGACGTT
>JBAZLE010000181.1:0-3738 GCA_041650455.1 Thermoplasmatota archaeon
AGATCGCATTCAGGGTGGAGGTTTTCCCAGAGGCGGTTCCCCCAGCGATAAGCGCGTTGATCCCGTTTTCCACCGCAAGCCAGAGATAGGCCATCATCTCAGAGGACATGGTTTTATAATTAATGAGATCCGTTGCCGTTATCGGGTCTGCTTTGAAGCGTCGGATGGTGAAGGTGGATCCTTTGGCGGTGACCGCCTTAGATAGGGTCATTTGGATACGTGAGCCGTCAGGCATGGTGGCATCAAGCATTGGTTCTGCGATGGAAATGTGTTTCCCGCATTTCTGCGCCAGTAAAACCACAAACGCAGATAACGTCATTTCATCAGGGAACTGAATGTTGCTTTTCAGAGACCCATATTTTCGATGGAATAAAAAAATCGGTATCCCTGATCCATCGCAAGAGATGTCTTCGATGTTCGGATCCCGCATCAGCGGGTCGATCTGGCCATACCAGATGAAATCCCGTTTGATATAATAGAGGATTTTATTTTTCAGGACATCATCAACAATGAGATTATAATCCTTGATGATGAATCCGATACGTTGCGAGAGAAATGCATCTACTTTTACCTTGTCGATTTCGTCTAAACGGATGTCCATGGATTTAATGAGTTTTTCTTGGATAAAATCTAGAGAGACTCGTTCTTTATCTGAGAGCTGCGGTTCGATTGCCTTGTAGTATTTATCAAGAGATTTTGTATCTTTCAATATTTTTATGTATACAAAGGGTTCAAGAACCGGGTAACGTTCGAGTTCTACGAGGTTGTTCTCATCGATGGTCACTTCACGGGTAGCAAACGTAACGATGCCTTTTTTTCCACAGGTGAGGCATTTGACGGTTACCTTTTGACCGGGGTTCCCCTCACAGGAAATTTTCGAACGACATTGAGGACAGACTGCGATTTTTTGAATCATTATTCATTCCTAATTTTTTTCATAATCTCTTCAGGATTATCCACGTATTGAGCGATGATGGTTGCGACCTTCTTGAACTCTCGAAGGTTGCTTTTATTCATCCAATCTAATAACATGGTTCGGTTCTTAATTTCACTAATCATCCCCTCCCGACTGATGTCCTTTTCTGCTCTGATGCGTTCAAGAATGTAACTTTTTCCGGAATATACGAATTTGTCTTCGATGGGTTCCCAGCGGAATACTTCATTAGTCAGAATCTCCTTGGTGGTGGGGTCGATATCAATAATTTCGATGATTTGTTTACAACGTCGTGCTCTTTTATTCTTCACCCGGGAAATCACCTGGATGATGACGATATCTAAGGTCTGGAGCATGATACGGGGGATTTCGATGGGTTTTCCCTCTAACCGGTGGATGAGGGATTGGGCAGAGTCCGCATGGACCGTCGAATAGGTGGTATGCCCAGTCGCCATCGCTTGGAATAACACGTAGGCTTCTTTGCCTCGTATCTCTCCGACCAGGATGTACTCCGGTCGTTGTCTGAGGGCGGCCTTCATCAAATCATAGAGGTCGATTTCTCCGATGACTTTGTTTCCGACGACCTCTCCGAACCCAGAGCGGACCACACCGGGGATCCAGTTCGGATGGGGTAAGTTAATTTCTCTTGTTTCTTCAATGGAGACAATCTTTGACTCTCGGGGGATAAATAAACAGAGTGCGTTTAATGTCGATGTTTTCCCTGCAGCAGTCCCGCCCGCGATGAGGGCGTTGATCCCGTTTTCCACCGCAAGCCACATGTAGGCGACCATCTCAGAGGACATCGTGTGGAATTCTATGAGATCTGGTGGGGAGAAGGGATCTTCGCTGAATTTTCTGATGGTAAAGGTGGATCCTTTCGTGGTGACTTCGGTGCTGAGAGTCATTTGGATACGGGACCCGTCAGGCATGGTGGCATCCAACATCGGCTCGGAGATGGAGATGTGTTTTCCGCATTTCTGCGCAAGTTTTACGACAAACGCGGTCAGCTCATCTTCATCGTTGAATTGCACGTTACTTTTCAGGGACCCATAACGACGATGATACAAGAAGATAAACACCCCTGAGCCATCACAGGAGATATCCTCGATGTTTGGGTCTTTCATGATGACATCGAGTTTCCCAAGACCGATGGATTCTTTCTCAAGGTAATACAATATTTTTTTCTTTGTTAAGGTATCGATGTTCAACATATAATCAGTAATGATAAGTTCGACTTTTTCAGTGAGGTACTTGTCTTCTCCTTTTGCTTCTAGGTCTGTTATGTTGAATGCAAAGCCGTCAAGTGTCTCTTTAATGAATTTTAATAGGTACTCCTCATCCTTTGTCAACTGCATCTCAATGAGGACATATCGTTTATCAAGTGATTCTTTTTCTCGGATGACCTGCACGTATGAAAAGGGTTCATTGATCGGGTAAAAATCAATTTCATCAATGTCGTTCTGTGCATATCCCATCCGTTCTAATGCGTATGCTTTGAGCTGGTTCGCTTCTTTTTGAAACCGTATTTTACCATCAGGAATGATTTCATCAAGTTTTACTTCTTTTTGGTCTTGAGTCGGAGGGGCGGTCTCTTGCACGAGTTCTGTGAGGACTTCTTCAGAGGACGTTGGGGATTCATACGAGGGGGCATCTGTTTCTCGGGCGAGGGGGGGTGCTTCCGTCTCTGGTTCTGGTGGTTCATCGATTTCGCTTGGGGGTTGTTCAGAAGGAGGAACTGATGGTTCTTGTTTTTCTTCAACGTCTACTGGTTCTGGGGAGTCTGATTCTGTGCCTAAATCGATATTCATCTTCGCTTTGATTTGTTGATCGAGCCAGGCTGCTTCTTCAGTTTTTACTTGGGCGATGGATTCTTCAAACTGGGGGAGATCCTCTTCAGTGGTTTGTGATTTGTTCGATGGTTCTGGCGTGGTTGTTGCGGGGCGGTGGTTTTTTTTCTTCTGTTTTCTGCCAATGCGTTTGCGCGTGTGCGTGGTTGTTGATTTCTTTTCTTTTCCTTGTTCTTTTGTCGGTGTGGTCTTTTTTTTACTGTCGACTTTGAAGCGGCTTCCCGGTTCTTCTTCCGCGGGGATGACCTGGGCTTCTGGGTGTTTGTTGGTCTGTTTCTTTCTTTCGAAAAACCTCGCATGAACATCCAGAATTTTATCTACTTTTTGTTCGATATCTGGTTCATATTCCGACTCTGAAGAATGAAGGGGGGCGTTCTTCTTGTTCTTATGCAGTTTCATGGTACCCCTCCATTATAGCTCTCCTACCGATTCCATGCATCCCATCTTCCCACTTTTTTTTATTCGAAAGAGTAGTGCCTCAAATAACTATCGTAACACTACTTTTCATGCATCTCATCCGACAGTTTTTGATATAGTTTGTTCGTATTTATAACTTTCTTTTAAATTTCTCTATGATGGCTGACAGGTTTTAATCCCTTGGTTTCCGAAACCACAAGATTATAACCAGAAGACCAAGGCCAAATGGCAGAATGAGGAGATAATAGATGATATTGATTTTCCGAAAAAACGCGGTGATATCGTAGCCTGAGAGGTATAACACAACACTTGCGACGAATATTACAGGAAGAAGAAGACCAACGATTAAGGGTGCAGCTTCTCGGTTCATACCTCTCTCAAGAAAAGATGGAACGAAATAACAGTATTTGTAGTTAATGGAAGGAAAGCATTTTGCTTTGATGTGTTAGGACAGGACATATGACATCCCCTTGGTATATCATGGCAAGGTCCATGAGAAACAAGGGTGAAACGTATGTACATTTACAGAGGAGAAATTTA
>JBAZLE010000182.1:0-3628 GCA_041650455.1 Thermoplasmatota archaeon
AGCCAATCCGGGTGTCGTCTCATGGTCTGCAACGAAAAAACAGAAGGAGTTTATAATCCTGTTGTCTCCTTCTTTCCGGGAACAACAGCAGGGTTACACCCCCATGGTGACCCGCAATAAATCCCGCAACCCTGGGGAGATACCTAGGATGAAAATACCGATTTTTAGAAGGTTCACTAACCGAGCGTATTGCTCCAGTTCCTTTTTGTATAGGATATCAAAGATGTACACCACGAGGATGATGAGGAGGAATTTCACGACAGGAAATAAGGGTGGCCAGAGCTCCATGAGGCTATTGGACGCTGGGTGTTTCTCAACATAGGAGGGCAATCCCATTTGGAGCGGGTCATAGATACTGATGTAGCTGGTGATTCCATCGATGAGATGCCCTGCAAGCATCGAGAGATTCAGTGGTTGTTTATATGCCGCGACAGATGCGTATGCTCGATAGAATCGTGCAACCAGGTACACTGCAGTGACGATGAGCAGAACAAGTCCGATGACAAGCAACAAGACGTTTACGTAGGTCCCGTACGAACTGCTCCATTGATCGCCAAGGGTCCATCGTCCGATGAGAAAAAAACAGGGGAGTACCACTAGTAGTCCACCGGAGAACACCACGGTATTGACCGTCATCGGTTGTTTTTTTACAAACCGGTACAGCAGAGGCAGAAATGAAAGGAGTGAAAGGAGGGAAAAGAAGCCTGGCTCGATAGGGGAGACACCAAGATACATCCCCTGGACCCAAGTAATGGTATAAAGACCATCGAGAAGGAGAAACAAGAAGAGAAGGAGGAGCAGTGTTTTCCGTTGCGACATCGCTTTTTTTTCTAAGTAATATCCGAGTAAGAGGAACATCAACACGTAGAAGGTCGTCTGAAAGTATATCAACGGAGAGATGAACCAATACACGGCAGGTTCCGTAAAATAGTTGGTATCTTCCAACACACGGGTCACCGGACCAAACAGGATATAGGGTAACAACGCGGTGCAGAAATACCAATCAATCCGGATTTCGAGTTTTTTTAATACTTTGTATAACCCAAAGAGGGCTAGGACCAAGACAATTCCATAGGTAAGCTCAGAGACAAGGGTGTAACCTTCCTCTGCAACAACCCCTTGGTAGGAGACAGGATGACCTGCTGCGTCTGCAACCACCGGCCCCCAGTAATACTTCCAGATCCACTGGTCGTACACCACGGTTGGTGCCAGGACGTACCCGATGAGAATCACAGCGAGGATGCCAAGGAATACGCTTACGAAAAGGGTTATTTTCTGTCGAGGCGTCAGGTGGGGAAGCTTCATGTGCGATGGGCTAAGAAAACGACCATATATTAATTTACCCTCTGCGAGACTCTCGATGACAATTATTATAAAGGGAAAATATTATGTATTATGTAGGGGAACATGATGAAGAAAACTCTGACGATTCTCTGTATTATTCTGCTCTGCGTCCCGCTTCTCTCTCTCAGTGCAAGACCAACCAGTATGAGTGAGCCAGCACCGGTGTTACCACCCAAGTTCAGCTGGCGAGAGATTAACGGGACTGACTATACCACACCCATCAAAGATCAGTCCCCCGCACCAACCTGCGAAGCGTATGCCCTCTGTGCCGCCCTTGAGACAAAAATGCAATACCAGCTCAAAGAGCTCTATACTCCTGATCTGTCAGACAACCATTTATATTTCTATGCGGGAGGAACCATTGAAAAAGGATGGGTCAGCCTTGTGGATGCAGCAGCGTATCTCATGGAAATCGGCGTCCCTGATGAAGGGTGTTACCCTGACCCGCATCGCCCATTCGATTACCCGTATGAAAGTCTCCCTGGATGGGAGAACCGAACCGTGAAAATCACGGACTGGGGATGGGTCGACCATGACGTCACCACCATGAAACAGGCGCTCATAGACCATGGACCGCTTGTCATTTGCATCCATTTTCTGAAAGATTTCTTTTATTACCTTGGAGGAGTGTATACACCCCGTTTTGGCGGCCATGGAGGAGGTCACGTGGTTACCATCGTTGGATATGACGATAGCAAGAGCTGCTGGATCGTCAAGAACAGCTGGGGTGCAAAATGGGGGGCAAAAGGGTGGTTCCGGATGGCGTACGATGCAGACATGATATCCGATTGGTATGGACCTGGCTCAGGAGTGATGTACGTCGAGGGAGTCTATGGAAACCTCAAGCCGGATGCCCCGAAAGTCTATCTAAAAAAACCGGATTATTCTCACAGTTATTTCTTCGGGATCGGAATCCCAACGCTTCTAAAAAATCTCTCCATCCAGAGAGCAGCGGCGCGCATCATTGGCCCGCTCACAGTTCAAGTCACCGCAGAAAACACTGAAACGGTGGAATTCTTCATCGATGATGAATCACAATATGTGGATACTGAGGCCCCATTCTCCTGGAAACTCGAGGCAACACCGGGGCTGCATACCCTCATGGTAAAAGCGACAAACAATCACAACATCTCTTCTTTAGATATCCAAGACATCTACGTGGTTTTCTAATTCTACCCACTCGTGAACGGTTCAGAGAAAAAGAAAAAATGCATCAAGTGTTCGAGGGAAAAACAGGAATAATTTTCCTAAGATATATTTCACAGTGAGGCTGATAAATCGATAGAAAATATTATAAACAATTCCTAGAGTTTATAATCAGGAACAATTGTGAAAATCATGTATCAGAAATCTCCTGTGAAGCAAATCAAAAAAATAAAAAAATTAGGCATAATCAGCCTGCTCCTGATAAACATATTATCTATTTCGCTATCCTTTGGTGTGATGAGTACCCAACATGATGCCTGTAGTAGAGAAAAGAGAAATGTCTCCTCTTCTCAACCACAGAGTATCAAACATATAAACTGGTCAGAAACCACAAAAATACTCGCATCAGACGGGGAAGCGAATGATGGGTTTGGGATTTCTGTTGCCATTGACGGCGATTTCTGTGTGGTCGGTGCACGGGACGATGACGGGGAAAGAGGTTCCGCATCTGTTTTTCGATACGATGGAGCCCAATGGGTCCCGGACCAGAAGTTGTACGCCGCAGACGGGATAGCAGGGGACTGGTTCGGTATCTCTGTTGCTATCCGGGGTGATTGTATTTTCGTAGGAGCAGATGCAGATGATAACGAGAATGGATTGAATGCTGGTTCTGTCTATGTGTTCAGATACGATGGAGCATTATGGCTTCAGCAGGATATGTTGGTTGCATCCGATGGAACCGCTAATGATTATTTCGGACGATACATCTCCCTTGACGAGACGCATGCGGTGATTGGTGCGTATTATGATAACGATATCACCGGTTCTGCGTACGTGTTTATACGAATAGGAGACGACTGGGTCGAAGAAGAAAAACTCATCGCCTCTGACGGACAGCCAGGTGATTATTTCGGGATTTCTACTGCAATACATGATGATTACGCTGCCATTGGTGCGTATCGTGACGATAACGACAATGGGATAGATGCTGGTTCCGTGTATCTCTTTAAGCGAACAAGGAATGGATGGGTTCAAGAAGAGAAATTACTTGCCTCTGATGGTGCGTCCTCAGATCGATTTGGTATCTCTGTAGCATTAGATACGGAGCAGATGATCATCGGAGCATATTATGATGATG
>JBAZLE010000183.1:0-3566 GCA_041650455.1 Thermoplasmatota archaeon
TTCACAATCAATGTGGCCTTGGGTTGGAGGGCCTGATTTATATGTTTGGAATTATGATACCATGGCCTGGGTTTTGAGACAACAAAGCTGTGGAAATCAGGATAATTTATTATGGAAATGGTATACCATGTCAAATTCGAATATTTATGTAGGAGATATTGGTGACGCTGGATCGATTTGGTTTCGAATATATGCTGTGAATGATGACACTGTTGTTGTCGATGATGTTGGAGTAAGGTATACATTATATGATCGTACTGTTACCTTTTACACCGATCCAAGTTCTGGTGGTACAATATCATGGGAAGGAGTTACGTATTCACATGGTCAAAGTCACGTTTTTGAAGAAGGTTGTTATTCTCCAGTCACAGCTGTTCCAGCATCTGGGAATACATTTTTACGTTGGACCAGCACAGGTGGAGTGATTGTGCATTCATCATCCTCACAATCAACAGTAGTAGAAATAAATGGTGGTGATGGCACATTAAAGGCATGGTTTAATCGTCCTCCATATGCACCAAGTGGTCCTTCTCCTTCTAACGGTCAAACTGGGGTTAGTCGGAATGCGGATCTTCTCTGGACCGGTGGTGACCCGGACACAGGTGATACAGTCTATTATGATGTCTATTTTGAGGCAGGTGATAGCACTCCCGATATCCTGGTGTCAAATCATCAAACTAGCACTACGTATGATCCTGGTACAATGGGGTATAGTACAACTTATTATTGGAAAATCATCGCCTTTGACAACCACGGTGCATCAACAACTGGGCCAGTATGGCGTTTCACAACCACAGACCCGCCGCAATTATGTTACTCGACGAGTTCTATTAATTTTGGAACCTACTATCAAGGAGATCCAGTGCCCTCTAAAACATTTGAAATATGGAACTGTGGCGGGGAAACTTTAACGTATTCCCTCTCAGAAAGCATCCCCTGGATGACCTCTATGAGCCCTACCTCTGGCACGTCAACTGGGGAACATGATACGATAACCATTGGGGGGATCAACACACAAACCATGGAAGGATACTATGAAGGTTATATCTATATTTCATCAAATGGTGGCTCTGGCTCTGTTAGAGTTTATATCACGGTTATTAAACCACCTCACATTGAGTTTCTTATCGCCTCTTATGATTTTGGGTCTGTGTATCTTGGTCAACAATCAACAATTTATACGTTCCAGCTGAAGAACACTGGAGGAGCAACGGCGACAGGAACGGTGACCAGCTCTGATCCTACGCAATTCCCAATAATCAGTGGCACCAGTTTTAGCATTCCAGCAAATGGCGGCATCCATAATGTTCAGGTACAATTCCGACCGCAGTCTATCGGGCAACATTCCGCGACGATAACTGCTGATGGTACCCTACCGTGTAACGATGCGTACGCATTAGTCACAGGAACTGGCGTACCAAGCCCGCCGCATTTAATGTTGACTCCGCAGAACGCGACCTTCCCGGACACCTATGTTGGGGGGACGTCACCGGTACAATATTTCACACTGACGAACACTGGTGATGTTACAGCAACCGGGAATATCTATCTTACAAATGATTCGCATTTCACAATACTAGGAGGCCCACGGCCGTTCAGTTTAGCCGCGGATCAATCAACAACAATTAATGTAACGTTTACGCCCGCCTCCCCTGGGCCAAAAAGCACAGTACTAAAAGCTGATGGTTCGAATTGTGATGACAATACCTCAACACTCACGGGGATAGGGTTAAGTCATCCGCCTCTTACACCGGTGATAAGCGGGGAGACTTTTGGGTATCTTAAGATGAATATAACGTTTACGTTTACGACGACTGACCCGGATGGTGATCCTGTCTTTTACAGGGTTGACTGGGATGATAACACACCGGTCAACTGGACGGGCCCGTATCCTTCGGGGGGTGTGGTCACTGTGGAACATTCCTGGAATATGACGGGATCGAAGAACATCTCGGTTCAAGCGAAAGACGGCTATAATTGTTCCAGCAGTTGGACTGAGCCGTTCACGGTCACTATCTATCCGTATTCTGTTCCGCATTATGCGGTTGTGATCGGGGAATGGGATTACCCGGGTAACACCGATGATATCGTGGAAAGTCTTTGTAACGCGCATAGCATCAGCTCGTTCCTTGGGAACACGAATGAATGGACGAACACCGTCTATCGTACGAATCGGGGGGCAACCGGGATCATGAGTGATCTGACCTGGATGAAAAATCAAGAAACCAGCACGTCGTTATCGTTGTTTTATTATAGTGGTCATGGGACGCAGATAGTGGATGATGACCCAGGTGAAGAAGCAGATGGACTGGATGAAGCATTATACTGTTCAGATGGGAATATCATCCGTGATGATGATTTAAAGGATCTGCTGGATCTCTTCGAAGGACCAGTGGTGGTTATCTTGGAGTCCTGTAACTCTGGGGGTATGCCATCGTTCTGGAAAGGAGATCGTCTTGATAACGGGCTTTTAGGGGAGCTGAGCGGGGAGAACAGAGTCATCATGACTGCTTGTAATGAAACCGAGTTTTCGCATATCGGCGATGGGATGATGAGTGTGTTTACTAATTATATCCGGATTGGATGGAATGGCGCCGCTGATGTGAATGGTGATATTAAGATTACGGATAAGGAAACCTTTGTGTACGCCCGGACTCACACGTTAAATTATGCACAGAGTCAGCCGTGGACGCAAACACCGCAGCTTTTTGACGGGTATGGCGGGGATATCCCATTGATTGTCAGTGGCTTTGGGCAGAATATTGCCCCGGGTGTACCCACCAGTCCTAGTCCATATGATGGGGAAGTGAACGTGTCGTTGGAGGTCGAGTTGAGTTGTAATGTCTCGGATTTAAATGGTGACACTCTGATGGTGGGTTTCTTCTGGGGGAACGGGACGTTCATTGGTGTGGACAGCAATGTCTCAAGTGGAGACCGAGCGAGCATTGTCGTCTCAGATTTGAATGATGGGGAGACGTACACCTGGTACGTGTTATCGTCTGATGGGATGAATGTCACGGTTGGGCCGGTATGGACGTTTTCAACGACATATGGTGATAGTATGTCGTGTGTTATTTCGTTGTCTGTGGGTTGGAATTTGGTCACCATTCCTGTTGTGAATGACTGGTGGGCGAGTACGCTTGCGGAGAATATCAGCGGCTGTGAGCTGGTGAGTTGGTTTGACCCGCAGAATCAGACGTATCGTTCGTATGTGGTTGGTGGTCCGCCTGGTTTGGATTTCCCGATTCGGAATGGGTATGGGATTTTTATTTTGGTGAATGAGAGCAGTAGTTTGAATGTCTCAGGTTTTCGTATTGGTAATGTGTCTGTTCCGTTGTTTGTGGGCTGGGATATGATTGGCTGGTACCACGAGTACTCAACCAATGCAAGCACTTTAGGGGCGGTAATCCCAGGTTGTGAAATGGTGAGTCGTTTTGATGCGGTGAATCAGACATTTAAGAGTTATATTGTGGGTGGTCCACCTGGTTTGGATTTTACTATCAGTTGTGGTATGGGTTTGTTTGTTTTAGTGGATGTGTCGAGTGTGTGGCATGGAGAAGGATAAA
>JBAZLE010000184.1:0-3541 GCA_041650455.1 Thermoplasmatota archaeon
ATTTTTGGCGTACTCGTAATCATGACGTACAGGTGGCGATCTGCAAGTTTCTTTATCAACTCTATAAATGCATGATCTTTGTTGCTACCCATTGCCGTAATAACACCAACTGGTAACACAACCTTTGCCGACGTGGAGTTCGAATACGTTGAATAGTTCATATTTCCGTTAAAGTCAAACGTAACTTCAAAATCACCTATCGTTGAATGCATCGGATCATCATATCTCGGTCCAACAAACTCCGGATCTTTTTCCTTGATGCTCGCTATTAGTTCTGGCATGTAGCGACGCAAAAATGAAATTGATGTTGTCACAAAACCATCCGTACATGTGATGGAAACAGCATCAGATCCTTTCGAATACTGGAATATCGGCATACTCTCACTCTCCAGACCTGGCCCGGACGGCATCGAACGTTGTCGGGTTGACGATGTCTCCATCATGGAAGACTATCTGTAACGCATCATCCCCAGGTTCGTCGACCCTTCTGGTAACATATCCAGAATCCATCTTGACCAGTTTGAGCTGTCCACGTTTCGAACGTTTGCCAGGATCGGTGACTGGCTCCTTGTAGACATCTCTCCAGCAACACTCTCCAGGCCCAGCGATATCAATCGCCGAACATTTGAATGCAAATTTCTGCGTGTCCCTGTTTACCTGCTGTTGTAGCCCGCCACCCATACCAAAGATAAGGTTCGACGGAGCGAATTTCAGGTGGTCAACCACCTCGTGCAGTATCTTGTTGATACTCTGGTAGGTGATACCATCGCCATAGATGACGCCCACCTTGGGATTGAGTACCCTATACCCCATCTCATTTTCGGTGCCACCAAATCTATCCCACAGCGCTTCGAGCACATGTGCCGATACATCAATGGGGTCACCAGAATCTGGTCTAACAACGCACTTGATATCGCGTGACAAAATGTAATCGCGCAACTCATCGCCATAGATTTCATTCACGGCGCGCATAATGTCCCAGGAATCCGAGACAATAGAGACGGTAGCTCCATCCGGGCACCTGTTGATGAACGTGCGATAGGCAAAGGCCTCGTTTTCTTTTCCGTAGGCAGTAACGGTCGAGTGTTCCGCGGCCATTACCGAGAATCCGCACACCTGGGCATCATAGTAATCCATGGCATACTTGATGCCTTCGAGGGTGTCGGTACCCAGGAAATTTACCAGATGCGCGGCACCACCGATACCCGCACTTTCAACCGATGATACTCCTCGGAATCCGAAATCGTTCAGATGGAATGGTGAAACATCCTGTCCAGCCTTGACAGCATACGATCTGATGAGTTGTTTGATCTGCCACGATAACGTACACACCGTTGTGGGATACCACACCTGCATCAGGAGCGTCTCGACGAAATTCGTCAGAAATGGAACCGCTGCATCGGTGTTGACAACGGTCATGAGCACATTTTTCGTGGGAACAACAGTGCCCTCGGGAACCGCCTTGATGCAGAGCGGGAGCCTGCCGTCGTAGGCATCGACGATGTACTCCCACCCCGCACGGTTGAAATAATCGTGCCCGAACACCTGGCGGCAAAATGCATCAGCTTCATCGATCATCGCATCGGTAACAACTTGTCCTTCGAAATACTTCTTGAGAAGAATCTGAAGGCCGAAGAACACCGTTCTATCCCATTCACCACCACGGCTCTCAAGATATGAGTAGACATGGCGAGTATTCTCTGGGTACTGCAACCAGTGCGTCTGTTTATACGCATCGGTTCTCAGGATAAAGTTCCCTTGTACCATGTATATAATCCTCCTTTTTCACTGATTTATCTTTCGGTTGGTTTGGTCGACACGCGAGATGCAAACTCGATGCGTTGGCACTCTTCTGCATCTTCCTTCGCATCTTTTCTCTTCGTAAATACATCAACTTCCAGAACATACGTGACCGATGTTATTTCTTTATCATCGAATGCACGAAAAGATGGAAGTAGATTCCTGTCAAGCGATCCGATAATAACGGAAGGTATCTTCTCTTGTGGCACTGGCATTTCCATCAACTTCTATCATAGACATCTTCATCGTCGTCCAATAATTCATCAACAACAATGTTGGCGAGATCTTTCTTTGCTCGGAGTACGGCAACTATCTTTTCGTCGATCGTGCCCTTCGCAACGATGTGGACGTAGGTAACTTTGTCCCCCGTCTGTCCATATCGCTGTACTCGCGCTTTCGCCTGTTCGTAGTCCAGCAGTGATTCATTGCCACTGTAGAACACGATAGTATCTGCACGATGTAGGGTAATTCCCAATCCACCAGTCTGTGACTGGATAACCAGGACTCTTGGATCCTGCGCATGCTGGAAACTCTCGATTATGTCGTTCCGCACTTTCGGGTCCGGGACACTTCCATCGATCTTTTCCACGGTGATATCCATGCTTTTCAGTCGTTCGACAATAGCATTGATCTCTGGAGTGAACCTACAGAATATTACCAACTTCTTGTTCGTCGGGAAGTAGGTGATGAAATCTACAAGGGCGTCCATCTTTTCCGTTCCAACCTGGACTATCTCTTGTACGCCATCCTTCTTCATTGGTAGGAAACCACCAGTAATCTCTGCCAGGCGCATGATTTGCGGGAGCACCATGTTCGCTTTAACTTCCATCCCGCAAAACTCTACTGCCATATCTTTCTTCATGGCATCGTAGTATGGACGCGACGCCACCAGTTGGCAATGAATGGATTGGTGTATCTCTGGAGGAAGGTCAAGAGCCTCATCTTTCGTAACGCGATATGCAATCGAGTGTACCTTCTCGGTCATCTGGCCAAGGTTCTTGTAACCATCGACAACCTTGATGGTTCTGAATATCGGGTTTCCGTACTTGTCGATTCCTGCCCGAACTCTCATCTCTCGGAGGACAGCATATTCGTCCCTGAACCGATAGTAATTATCTCCGAATATACGAACATCCAGGAACCGATATTGCGACCAGATATCGAGTGGACTATTTCCCACTGGAGTCCCAGTCAGAATCATTTTATACGTCGTGGCATCCCCGATCCTATGAACGAGTTTCGACCGTTTTGAGTCCGGTTCTTTCACTCGTTGCGATTCATCGAGGAGTACCAAGTCTGGTTTCCACGCAATAATCTGGTCCGCAAGTCCTCCTATTTCAACTTTCTTGACAACAGCGCCTTTTTCATCACGTTCTTTCCTGGTCCTCGATATCACGCTATCGTAATTCACCACGACGACAGTAAGTTCGTTTGGATTGGAACGTGCAAATGCCGCGAGACGCTTCTTGGGATTACCATGACATATACGAATCGAAAAGGGAAAATCGGCATGTTGCTCGAACTCATTTTTCCATACGTACATGACGGAGAGGGGACACATAACGATCATGCGTTTGACCTGACAGTCCATGAACCGCTTTCCTGCGACGGCAATCGCCGCAAGCGTTTTGCCAGTTCCCTGTTCCATGAGGAATGCCGAGCTATCAAGCGTCGTACCGATAATATACGCTCGCACCTGGTGATCGAATGGTGTCGTCTTCAGCGGGACAGGTATCGTTGG
>JBAZLE010000185.1:0-3527 GCA_041650455.1 Thermoplasmatota archaeon
CGAACGTTTTGTAGATCTTTATGATCGTCTCCGCGTGGTGACTGCGCCGTATTATCGCAAAAACGTGCTGGCTGATGGTTTCACCCCCGTATATACGATTCAACCATACCGAAAATCATCATAATGACACCCGCAACAAGTAATCCTGATGTAACATCCGATATCGGTGTGTCCGGTACAATTTTATAAAGGAGGGATATCAACACCCCTATTGTAAGAAATGAAAACGCCCACGTATACCGTATCGTTTTCCGCCGTCCTGTGATATAATCGTTTACAAATGCCGGGATCATGTCCGGGTGTTCCTGTAAGAATTTCGTTAACGATGCTGGCGACGGTATCGCTAATACAGCCCTTTTTTCTCCGGGTAGTGGGGGATCAATGAATACTCGTTCTTTTTTCTGTGAATCCATATTTTATAACACCCTTTGTTGCCACGGCGTTGCACGCCATTTTTCTAATAACGTCTTGTCTTTCCGAATACATTTTGGATGATATGGAACCCCATCCATCAACCACATCGTCTCGTCTGATTCGAAGGGTTGATTACATTTAATACAGTTTCCAAGATCTTTTTTCCCCATAAATAAAACAGCGCGGGAACCACCGTTTTTAAACGGTGGCAGAAGCGCGTCCTCCGTTTATAACTTCTGTTCTGAACGCGATACGGGTTAGAACCGATACATCGGATACTTTAGCTGACCGGTCAGTTCGTTTCCCTGTCGATGCGTTGTTCAAGTTCAATCTCTCCTTTTGATACCCGGACACATATTTTATGATGCCACGATACCTTACGAGTGTTCCTTTTGTTACGCCTAAACATTGTGTGCCCCCGTACCGTGTCCTAATCCCGCCTTTTTGCGGGATCGCCCGGTGTAATGCTCGTTTTGAACTAACTACCGGTGTCCAGTAATACAATCTTCGATCAGTCGGGTGTACTGCACCGACTACCGTTGCCGCTAATACCCACGCATCAACTGCGTGGGCTGAAAATGATTTCTCGCCTTTGTTTTTCGACTTGCTCAACCGGTAGAAATTGCGGTATCCTTTCGTTTCAGTGCCTTTGTAAAGGGTGAGTCTCAGTCCGAGATCCCGAATTTGTTTGTAGAACCATTTCTTACCCTGCTCTATCGGAGAGAAACGAGAATTCCACCCAATATCCTTTCCTTTCTTCGTCGGTGCGGCTACGTCCTCTACGGATACGTCCGAGATCGGTAGAATATTACAAAGTTGTTTTATGATTCGAACTTTTGCATTCCACCTTGCAAACGTGCTCGGCGGCAACGATTTTGTGATGTTACGATTGCTCCGGCATTGCCGTCTCCGGCAATTCCGGGATCTCCTCGCTCTCCGCATAACGCGGCGTTGTTCAATTGCATCTTTGACGTGTTTCGGTGTCTTAGATGTCCCGTTCAAGACAGTGGCTTTCGCCCCGACTACTGACCACCCTTCAAACGAAGACCCCGGATCGATTCCGAGCGCCAACGGCTGGTTGTTCGGTACTACCGTCTTTTTCAGGATTATGCTGAATATACCTAACTTGTTCCGGTACGCTGATGCCTGACCCCGACTGAGTAAAAGCCTCGCTCGTACTGCCGTGGTCGGCATCAACGGACGCATTTCTTTGTCTAATACCGGGACTCGCATATTATGTCGCCGGACTCGCTCCGGGTAACGTTTCCCTTCGACCTTGCAAGACGAACTTAGTTCTGTTTCCAGAACGTCGGGTTTGGCGCACCCAGAAGTGGGCAGAGCTAGGGAAGCACTGAGTTCCGTTCTTGTAGTTCGTTTCGCGCTTGACATTGTGTTTTACCACCTGTTTCGGTCTATTCTAACTCCACCGGGTTTTTCCCGATGTTTTGTGTACCGTCACAATCCTCCCGTTTTAACGGGAGGTAGTTGAAATCAGTGGAACGACCTGAATCGTTGTGCCGCACGGACTTTCTGTTTCATTTTCTTCGTTACGTGGATCTCAGAACACCCGGTCTGTGTCGGGTTGTCGAACGTGTCTCCTACATCGGCATCATCGATCTTGTCAAGTACCGTCTTTGGGATCGTTACTGACTTGTCTTTTGGCATACAGAGCATCCTGCGGAGTGACCCCGGATGTTTGATTGCTCCCTGAATCCAGAACTCGTCATCTTTCTTTTTTGTCATACCCATTTCACCTTTTCCTAAAGACTATGTATTCCTTGTCTTTGTTCGCATGTCCTGTCGTGCGGGGTGCAACATAGCATTTGATTTTCCGTGTTAATAGTTTGCTGACTTCCGCTTCCGCTGCTTTTAGCGTAGGATATTCTTTGTGATATACATACCCCTCTCGATCTAACCTGACCATACTCAGAACCTCGCTAATGAGAACCGTTTGTTGTCGCGGATAATGAGATAATTGATTTCTTGGAGCGTTGGTCTATTATATGTCGCGTATGGTGTTGTAAGACTATATCTTGATCCGTCTTTGTTCAACGTGAATCCACACGTTTTCGCAAATTGTTTTACCGCGTTAAATGTGAATTGCTTCATTATTTATTCATCTGGTTCATCATTGAACCCATTACACTAACTCCCCAACCTAACCCGACAAGACCTATCACTGCACCTGACACGTCCCGTACCGTGTCGGTCAGCTCGTGACCCCTTTCGTCGTCATCGTGTTCGTGCTCGTGGTGGCGACGCCTGTTGCCTGTGTTCGCTTTACGGTGCATCTGCCGACCCATAACCTCTTCGGTTGCAGTCAGTTTCCGTTTTGCTTTCTTTTTAACAACCATTTAATACACCTTATCTAACTAACCCTTTTTCAGGGGTATATTGTGTTCGAGTGTTGGACAAATTTCATATACGATGTTGCAATGCGTTTTGCATCTTTCGCGGTATCTGTTATTTCCGACCGTAACGGCTGGTGGTTTTTTTGTAATGTTACAAAATAGTTTGAATGTTTCGTTGTTTTCGGATTTTTTGGAAATTTTGATATTTTTACCCATAGGGGGTAATCATTTAATTTCCACGCTGCGAGGACTTTTATTCCTGCTTGTACTAGCCGGTCGTCGTTGCGATTCGAACTTTTGTCAATTTTCCATATAAAAGACGGTTTTACCATACTAACAACCCCAAACAAGAGTTTGCTGCCTGTGATCCTTTGATTTCAATATACATATGCATTCACATCCCGTGTTCTACACCCATACCAAGCCGTTTGCATTTTTCATACGCTGCCTTGGTTTTTGCTTCGTACTCTCTCTGTCCACGAGGGGTAACGAATACGCTTCCAAGATAACGATCCTCCTGCCGCAACGCAAACTCATATGCTTCTTTCGCTTTCTTTTGTTCCGGGGTGAGCCGTACTTTTGATTTCCACGGATCTTTTCTTGCCATTGTTTTTCACCTTTTTATTATTGATGTCCCTACAGATAGCCCCCTGTGCGGGCGGTCGTATCTTTTCAAATATTGTTCAAAAACAGTAAGTACTGATGTTGCAATATCTCCTTTAAATTTGATAAGGTCTCGATCTGTAAACTTCTGTTCGAAAT
>JBAZLE010000186.1:0-3523 GCA_041650455.1 Thermoplasmatota archaeon
TTAACCGTTTGTTTTTGGCACAACCACCCTCATGGGCCTTCGGCCGCCGATTCCTGATCTCGAAGAATTGAAGACTTTGAAAAATAGATCGGGTCGATCCTTATAACGTTTTTAGAAGAAAAAAGATGGGAAGAAGAGGGTCAAAAAGATCGTATAAGAGGAAGGGTACTATTTTTCAAAGTCTTCAATTCTTCGAGATCAGGATCGCTTTTTTGAGACTGTCGAAATCCACATGCCAAAAACAAACGGTTAAAAAATCGTGATCAACCCGATCAACCCGATCACTCCTATCAAAACGTACGAGAAACTCTGGTTTATTATAGCAGAATATACCGAAATTGACGCTTATCTATATAATACTTTCTATGAAGATCGGTCGACCCTTTATATACTCGGTCCGGTGATCTCGAAGAATTGTCGAGATTTCACCCTCAAAAATCCGGCCCTATTCTATCGAGATCGTAAATCTCAATAATTCTTTGAGATCATAAAATCGATCAAAAAGTGGGTTCGACAATTGTCGAACTATGGTTGTGAAGTTGTGGGTGGTTCGTGTGTCGAATCCGAAGTTTCTGATGTATCTGGTATGTCAATTTTCTTTCTCTTCTCCCGTTTTTCTTGCATGTGGTTGACCTGGTTCACATACAACTCTGTCAACCGCTTGCCTAACTCAGGGCCCTTGAGACCTTCTTTCAGCAGATCTGCTCCACGCGTTGTTGGGGTGTAGTGTTCCAGTGGCGGTAACTCTTTCAGGGAATCATATTCTTCTTGTTTGCGGTTGGCATCATGTTTCGCAAACTCGACAACGTCACGGTACTTTTCTATTGATTGTTCCGGATGGTCCATGACAGATTTTGGACTACCGGCAACATCGAACAAGACACGGTGCTTGTGTTTCAATCGCGTCGCATTCTCGTTAACCATATGATGTGGACGCATGTGGTGTTTGACAACCACTGTGACGTCTTTTGTCTCCTTTGCTGGGAACTTGTAGCGTTCCATGAATTGTTCGGCTATCCTCGCACTCTCATCCGCATGACCTAATGATTGTATCCGCCCCGTCTTTGGATTTACCTGCGTCGTTTTTGCTTTTCCAGTATCGTGCAACGCGGCTGCCAATACAAGTGTCGGTTTCCCTGTTTTCGATACTCTGTCCATAACGTCGAGTGTGTGCCGATATGCATCACCCTCTGGGTGATGCTCTGGATCCTGCTCAACCCCTTTCAACGCATGAATTTCCGGGAACATCGTCTCAAGATGTCCCATTTCATCCATGCTTTCAAAGAACAGCGATGGTTTGTCGCTTTTCTCTAACACTTTCAGCATTTCATCTTTCGTGCGTTCTGGTGCCATCGCTCTGACATCGGCGGTTGATGCCATCTCCGCGGTATCGGGATCTATTTTAAATCCAAATCGTGCAGAAAATTGGGCGGCGCGAACGACTCTCAACGGATCGTCGGCGAACGAGTCTGGTGTGACTGCCCGTATGATGCCCCGTTCGAGATCCTGGAGTCCGTTATAGGGATCGACTATCTGGTCGTCTTTGGTATCATACATTATCGCGTTCATGGTAAAATCTCGCCGCGCCGCCGCTGTTTCTGGAGTCGCATCCCTGATAAACTGGACATCGGGTTTTCGACCAGTACTATCGCGCCGCGGTACCGATACGTCCACGGTTTCCCGTGTCAAGGGATCCTTGACCTTCAGTACACCGAACGATTTTCCAACTTCGTCTACCTTGAATCCTGAATCGGTGAGCGCATCGCGTATCTCATTTATCTCCATACCATGCACTTCGATATCGATATCCTTTGATGGACGACCCATGAGTGCATCTCTCACAAACCCACCGACAATATATCCGCGGCCGCGTGCGTTGATAGTATCGGTTATACGGCTAACGTTGTGTGGCGTGCGGATATCGACGTCGCGTCCCCTGAACCGTACCATCACCTGAGCACCCTTCCCGCGTATTACTTTCTTTTTCTTTTTTGATGTCTTTTTCTTTTTCTTTGTTACGAATGATGGTATTCGTATCGGATCTATAGATATCTTCCCAAATCCCCTCACGTCACACCCATGAAAAGATTGGTTTTGAAAGTATAAGAAAGATGACTACCCAAAGAGCGCCGATGTGCCAAGTGCTTTCATGACATCGTCCATCGCAATTGTTGCGATAGCGGCAACGAGAACGATGCATATGAGCAGAACCCCGACGCCAATGAGGTTGATGGTCATCGTCGTTTCGATAACGCTATCCAGGGTGCACGATGCATGTATCACTATCGAATGATAGGTTGGTATGATTGATATGCGTTATGGTATCGATGATTTCTTCTTCTTGCGTCCCAATATTCTATCGGCGCTTCTCGAATCACGTTGACGAAATATTTGTTCGATATCATGGTATCCATGGACATCTCTGGAAACTTCATCGTCTTCATCGTGTAATAACACAACGGGTATCTTTTTCATACCTACCCGTTCCGCTGCAATAGCACGATGTCTTCCTTCATGAGCAACTGGTAATCCTCTATTCAATCGTAAGTATGGCGTATCGATAGATGTATTCTCATCTTCGATCTTTGTGGCAAGTGTATCGATGAGTTGTGGCGATGGAACCGACTCGCCTTCGTCATCCAGCGTACTTCCGGTATCTGTCGTTTCAAGTGATTCTTTATATTCTCTATACGGCGGAACCTTATTATGATATCGTTGCTGAATTCTCGTTGATTGTAAAAATTCCTTTGGCGTCATCGTGACAAGTTTGCGTTTTTTATCACCATAGTCCATGGTATCGAGCTCTTCTGATTCACCACCGGCATAAAACACCATCCGTGCTGGACGTGCCTTGACAATACGCTGTGGCTTGACAATTATGCGGGTTGCAATACTCGCCAATGGATTTTTAAAGGTAAATTTTCGTTCTTTTTGTTTGCGCCGTACCACTATCCTTCACCCATTACCTGTTCGCCGTGTGGGTTGAAAAATCTTGGTGCTATGTGATATCGCCCCACGTGATACCATTCCAGTGTTTGAACTTCTTGATATCTTCTGGTGAAGGGAAGGTTCCCGTAAAGGTTATTGCACGATCGTCGATGGTCAGATATGCTGGTGGTTTTCTGCATTCAACAGGAAGTTCTGGAAATCCATGTTTTTTCAGGAAGTCTTTGACATCTTGTCTTCCGCGGGCAGTGCGCGCACGCGCCGTGTAAATGATAATATCGAAATGGTTCATTGCTTCATCGATGAATTCTCGTGCACCGGGGGTAGGACCATCATAGACGGAACCATCATAAAATCCTTTTGATGAAAGGTGGAGAACCCCATCGAAATCAACGCAGAGAAGTTTCTTCCCTTTTCTCATGATATCGAAATCGTATTTCTTCGTCACCGTTGTGGTGAACTGGGTACATCCACACCGCGGACACGCTCCCCGCGATACCATGTCGTTGGTAGTGCTATTCAGGCATTCAGGTACAATGGTATTTCCACATTGGCGACATGTCAGCGATTCCAGTTC
>JBAZLE010000187.1:0-3498 GCA_041650455.1 Thermoplasmatota archaeon
TGCAGTCGAAGTGGAGCAGGTCGTGTTCCCCGGGTAAACCAGGTGACGGGTAAGGTCTGTACTCGTTTGCTCATCCGGCTGATAGGTCACGCGGAGGTCTGAACAGTCGCTTTTGATGACATGCTGGTCGGAAAGGGTTTTGGTATCGATAGTGATCGCAATCGGCGCGTTTTGGTGAAGAGTACCCGCCGAACTGTTGACGACTTTCAACTGCTGCCTCTTCATCCACTGGATGTGCGCTGAGCTCCACGCTGCCTGCACATCCTTCACCCCCATCCGGAATACCATCACCGCGATGCCGATGGCAATACCAAGGATGAGACCGTAGAGAAGATTCTGACGGAAACGGTCACCACGAAGAATTCTAGAGGGTGAAAACTTGTCATCCCGGGCTTGCCTGCCCGCCATAGCTTGAGCGAAGGAGGGACCCGGGATCTTAAAGATGCCGGACTCGCCTCGCTGAAGCTTTGGCGAAGCGGGTCGTAGTCCGGCATGACATATAAAAGAACCAGAATGACGAATCATTCTTCTCTTCATTCTCGGTATTTTGTTCAATATACTGCATACAATACCGGGAATGGACGCTATCCGCCTTTTCAGGCTGATAAGTTTTCGTCGAAATGTTCGGTTAGGTATAAATTTCATAGAGTAATTATTGACAAAAATGTACGCGTGGTGTATTATTTTCTTTAGAAAAGATTGGGCCGGATGGTGAATCCTACTCGTCATTGTTTAGGTGCACCCATTCACAAAAGCCCGATCTTTTTGTTTTTAAAGAAACAACTGCAACACATCTTTCTCCATAATCCTTTTCCCTGCTTTTATTTTTTTTCTTAATACGGAAACAGCTATTATATGACATGCATGTTTTTTCCCCACCAAACAAAAAGATATATTTGAAGATTCAAAATCAAACTTTTTCTGTTTCCTGATTATCCGTAAAAGATGGTCTTTTACAACGGATTCTTTACCCCAATATTCTCTATCAATATGGATATCCAATGACTTCATTTTTTCCTCTTTGAGGAGGAGAAATATCAAGGCTGCAAATGTTTTGTATATAAACATATGAGGCTTCTGTGCATGTCTGAAATAGGATTGAATTTTCCGTTTTTCTGATGCATGTATGATGACACTTCCCGTTTTTCCATTGGAAAACGCCACAACGGTATCATGCCTCGTATCTTCTACTTTTCCTGACTGGTCGATAAAAAGTTTCATAATTCTTCTCAATGTCTCACCTTTTTTTATGTGTCATTCCGGCCTACGAGCCGGAATCCTAAGATACCGGATTAGATCCGGTATGACCGGACACATTTATGGAATTGCACTTGGTGTCGCTACAGGTGTATCAGTTGGTATCGGGGTTGGAGTCAGAGAAGGACTCGGTACTGCAGTCGGTGTAGGAGTCATAGTGACAGTCGAGGTCGCACTCTGGCTCGCTTCCGCTCCCAAAATCTCACTCATCTGCGTCATACTTTTGGTTACTTTCACGTCTTTGACCGCTACCGCGACCCAGTGGTATTCGTAATCACGGAGTGCCTGCTCCGGAAGACTGATGGAAAATCCGTCTTTGGAAATATCGGTCACTACTGCTTTCAGGCCGTCATCCAAAAATGACGCGCTTTCAGTAGCAGTTTTCGTTGTCAAACTGATATTTACAACTGGAGCAAATTCGTATGGTGTTTCAAATTTCACTGCAACCGCGTCGGTGTATTGGGAAATGATAGCGACGCCCGCGGTGTCTTTGCCGACCGTGATGTGGCCGGTGACAAAAAAGGTGCTCGCCACTTGTACCGGGCTTTGGAACAGGACGGTTTGGGCAAAAATAACGGATTTTTTAAACAGCGCGTAGCCATCGATGACCAGGTCCGTGAGCCAGGTAGAGAGAGTTCTGCCAATCATGTCTGGCAGGTTTTCTTGCAGGAACAACCCTGCGTGCGTTGCTTCATCCAGCAGGGTTGTTCCTGATAAAGTAGCAATATTGAACTGGGCCGAAGAAGTTGCTAAAGTTAAGAATGTGTGGGCCGGGGATCGGTATCCGTTCGGATTTGTCGAATCTGGATTCACGGGTTCAACTCCCGTCCGGTCCACACCAAGCTGAGCTTGGTCCACACCGAACTTGACAAGACCGTTTTCGTATGCTATAGTCAACATATTCGACAAGTCCGAACGAGGGATATCATTCCCGAATTCAGTCAAAGAGCTCTCCGCAAGGAGGGTTTTTTGTTGGTCAACCGTGGTTGACAGCTCCTGTATAGCAGAAGTGAGATATGGGATAAACCTCGTATAGGAGATAGATTTGTAACCAGTCGTTGGGTCAGTATCCACAACACCGGGAAGCAGTTGCTCCACTTCCTGAGCAATAAATCCCATACGGAGTCCTGATTGTTCTCCTGTTGGATCGGAAATAGAGTTATAGGTAACGGGCCGGAGACCGAGGATCGTCCCCAGTCCACCGTTCAGTGTCAGCACATTGGTTTTGAGCCGTGCATCCGAGGTATTGGACCACGTGCCATCGCTGGCAACATGCCCTTGGTTTGAAGCATCTACTTGCACCTGGAATTTATAGCCAGGTTGCGTGGTTCCAACCCCAACGTTGCCTTCTACCAACAGTCCATTTGCAGGTGCTGTCGTTGCCATCCCTGCATACGATGCCCCGATTTTCACCCCACCAGCGACATCGAGTTTGTCGGTGGGAGCTATCGTCCCAATACCAATCTTGCCAGTACTTCCAGCAACAGTTCCTGGAAGGAGTGTCATTATTGACTCAAATGCTGAATCTGCTGTGTTCCATCCTTGAAATTGAAATACAGTAGATCCGCTGATAGTATCGCGGAAATATGTCCCTTTATAAAGGGTATCTGTATATCTTATTGAGCCTGTAACATCTAGCGTCACAGTAGGAACAGACGTCCCGATCCCCACATTCCCCTGTACGAGAAGTCCATTCGTTGGCGCGCTGGTTGCCATCCCAGCATAACTTGCTCCAATTTTCACCCCGCCTGCGACATCGAGAAGGTTGGTGGGATTCGTCGTGCCGATACCGAGATAACCGTTATACCTAAGTCTCATTTTCTCCGTGATAGTTCCGGCATCACCGGTTTCAAAAATCATAGCTGGTTGAGCCGCATCTCTCGTATCTATTGTATTCACTACTGAAATTCCGCCGGAATCAAGAGAAATATTTCCATCATACTGCCGATTTTTAAAGAGCAAACGACCTCCACCACCTGCTAAGAGAGCGGTACCGGAGGAAAAATCCAGGGTTGCAACAGCTTTGGGTGTTGAAATATTAGATCCATAGTTATATGACAAATATGCAGCTCCAGTTGTATTCGTTGTTTGAGCGTTAGTAAAAGACGTGCCTATGGTCCCATCTTGTACCTGCAACTTATAACCTGGATTCGTCGTGCCGATACCGACGAGACCATCTCCTGTAATTACCATCCGACTGTTTCCATTTCCGGCTGTTTCAAAACTCAAACCAACACTATG
>JBAZLE010000188.1:0-3469 GCA_041650455.1 Thermoplasmatota archaeon
AGATGTTCTTCACCTGGACGTCCTGTTTGATAAACAGGTTGTCGGTCAACTTAAAGAACTAAAAGTCCCGCAGAAATGTGAAACGGCGAAGCAGGATTTCATAAAAAATATGATAGACATGCTGACCATTAAACACCTGCTGCGGGCAAAACAGCTCTCCACCCCCTTGGAAGCCTGTAAAACCCTGTTTCTTGGGGAAGGCAAACAGATTTCTCAATGGCGGTTTGACCAAATGGCGGATGGGGCTGACGTCTCCCAGGTGATCACCGCTCTAGAGGGTACGTCATATTTCCCTGCGTTATCTTCAAAAATGGAGCGATATACCAAAGAAAAATCTGTCCAGGTGTTTGAAACGATCATCGATAGCGTGTTTCTGCAACGAATCCGGGAGATATCCCTTCAAAATTATCTTACCTTCGGACCGTCGTTACGATTCCTGGTCTCAAAAGAGTTTGAAATAAAAAACCTCAAAGCCATCGCCAAGGGACTTGCGGAGAACCTCTCCGCGGACATGATTACAGAGTATCTGGTAAAAGAGGTGAGCCTCTGAAGCTTGCTGCGTTGTGCGACCCGGAGACCGCGGTCGGTTTACGGTTAGCAGGTATCCATGACCTCTACACCCCTGAAGAAAGCGATGTCACCGCTTTGTTTTTGGAGCTGACGAAACGAAACGATGTTGGTGTGGTGCTGATTACCGAGAAAATAGCCCATGACCTGGGAAGTATGCTGAGGGATGTTCGCATTCATCAGAAGTATCCAATTTTTATTGAAATCCCGGATAAAAAAGGGAAATTGGAAGACCATGTTGATATCGTGTCACATTTGATTAAACGAGCAGTTGGTATGGATGTAAGTAAAAAAGAAAAACAACGATAGAAAGGAGAAAGAACATGTCTGAAATTAAAGGAAAGATCATACGCATCTCAGGACCAGTCATCGAAGCAGACAGCATGCGGGGATCAAAAATGTATGATGTCGTTCGAGTTGGGGCTGAGCATCTTATCGGGGAAATAATCCGTTTAAATGAGGATGTCGCAACCATTCAAGTCTATGAGGATACCAATGGATTAAAACCCGGGGAAATCGTGCTTTCTACCCAGGAGCCGTTATCCTTAGAACTCGGCCCGGGTCTTATTGGAAATATCTACGATGGGATTCAACGGCCCTTACCTGCTATCAATAAACAAACCGGTGATTTCATCACTCGTGGTGTAGAAACCTCACCATTAGATCGAAAAAAGAAATGGCTGTTCATCCCACGTGCAAAAAAAGGAGATCCGGTCAAAGGAGGGGACATCCTTGGGGAAGTTCAGGAATCCCCCCTTATCCTGCAACGAATCCTCGTTCCCCCGGAAATCGAAGGAACGATCCAGTCGATCGTCAAAGAAGGAAAATACACCATCGACGAGCCGATCGCCCAGATTGAAACATCAAACGGTACGTTACCTCTCACCATGACGCAACGATGGCCGGTTCGGAAAGCACGTCCCGTGAACAAAAAATTCGATCCCTCGATACCACTGATTACCGGACAGCGGGTGATTGATACGTTCTTCCCGATCGCGAAGGGAGGCACCGCTGCAATCCCTGGAGGGTTTGGTACTGGCAAAACCGTGATGCTGCATCAGCTGGCGAAATGGAGTGATGCGACGGTCGTGGTGTACGTTGGATGCGGTGAGCGAGGGAACGAAATGACGGATGTCTTACGAGAGTTCTCTGAGTTGAAAGACCCGAAGACCGGTGAGCTTTTGCTGAACAGAACCGTGTTGATTGCGAATACCTCGAACATGCCGGTCGCCGCACGGGATGCGAGTGTCTACACCGGGATTACGATTGCTGAATACTATCGAGACATGGGATATGATGTGGCGCTCATGGCAGATAGCACGTCACGATGGGCGGAAGCCATGCGTGAAATCTCAGGGAGACTTGAGGAGATGCCCGGGGAGGAAGGATATCCTGCGTACCTTGCCTCACGGCTCGCTGAGTTCTACGAACGTGCAGGACGCGCAAAGCTACTCGGGTCAACGCCCCGGGAAGGCTCTATTTCCGTCATGGGCGCCGTCTCGCCACCGGGTGGTGATTTTTCAGAGCCGGTCGCTCAGAATACCCTCCGGATAACAAAAGTGTTCTGGGCGCTTGACGCTGATCTTGCCGACAAACGACATTTCCCCTCTATCAACTGGTTGAAATCCTATTCACTGTATTTAGAGCAAGTCAATGCGTATTGGGAAGAAAAGGTGGGGAAAGGCTGGCTAAAAATGATCAATAGCGCGATGGCGTTGCTTCAGAAGGAATCAGAGCTCCAAGAAATCGTCAAACTCGTTGGACCAGATGCCCTTCCCCCTCGCGAACGAGCAACGCTGGAGAGTGCGAAGATGATTCGGGAAAACTATCTTCAGCAGGCTGCGTTCCATGAGGTCGACACCTTCTGCCCAGGGAAAAAACAGTTTGAGATGTTACGATTGATGCTGGAGTTTTCCTATAAGCTTTTGTATGCGGTGGGAAAAAATGTTTCCATGGATGACATCATCGCCTTAAAATCAAAGGAATCATTGGCACGTCTTGGGACGGTCCCGAACCAACAATTTGAAAAGGTCTTCAAAAAGGTAGAACAAGACTTTGAAGCGGAGATCGAATCGCTCATAAAGGAGAGAGCAGCATGAAGAATAAGGATATTGAATACTCCAGTGTGACCGCTGTGGAAGGACCACTGATGATTGTCGAAGGAATCGAGGATGTCGCCTACAACGAAGTCGTAAAAATCCGGACACCATCTGGAGAGGAGCGCACAGGACAGGTCTTAGAGGTCTTTGAACATAAAGCAATCATCCAAGTCTTTGAAGGGACACGAGGTCTGGATACAAAGCATACCTCAGCCCGGTTCATCGGTGAGACCATGAAACTGGGGGTGTCCAAGGAGATTGTTGGAAGGATCTTTGATGGAACCGGCCGTCCGCTTGATACCTCCCCACCGATCATCCCAAAAGAGCGTCGGGATATCAACGGAGAACCCATCAACCCCTGTGCACGAGAGTACCCCCGAGAGTTCATTCAGACGGGGATTTCCACCATCGATGGACTCAACACCCTGGTTCGTGGGCAGAAACTCCCTATCTTCTCCGGTTCAGGCTTACCGCATAATGAGCTTGCCTCACAGATTGCCCGTCAAGCCCGAGTCCTGGGGAAAGAAGAGGAATTCGCAGTCGTGTTCTGCGCGATGGGGATTACCAATGAGGAAGCTTCGCTGTTCATCAAAGGATTTGAGCAGAGCGGTGCGTTGGAACGAACCGTCATGTTCTTAAATCTCGCTGACGACCCGACCATCGAGCGGATCATCCTGCCGCGTCTCGCCCTGACCTGTGCGGAATATCTCGCTTTTGACTTGGATATGCATGTGTTGGTGGTGCTGACGAATATGACGAACTATGCGGAAGCCTTACGGGAGATCGCCGCAGCTCGGGAGGAA
>JBAZLE010000189.1:0-3384 GCA_041650455.1 Thermoplasmatota archaeon
GAGAGTAATATATTATACGATCTTTATACTGATAAAGATATCGGAAACCCGATAGGGATTCTTGCGGATAGCAAAAAGAACACTCAACGGGATGAGATACGCGCAGATACCAGCATTCCATCATCATACCCCATTCCGACCCAACTGCGTCGGCCTGAACTTCGATTTATCAAAGTCGCACCACGGGATAAGATACCGGTCGAAAAAGACTGGCAAAACACCAAGAACTACGCGTGGGATGACCCGGAACTGGTAAGATGGATCACAACGGGTGGTAACTACGGGATACTACCTCGTGGCGGAATTTGTGTCATTGACATAGATGATATCGGCGCGGCTGTAAACCTCGGTATTATCGACCATTTCGACACGTTCACGGTGAGAAGTGGTTCGGGAAAGGGAATTCATGCCTACCTGATGTGTGAGGGGATAAAAGAAAAGATTCCGTTCTACGATATGGCCGATGGGCACCATATCGGGGAGTTCTATGGTACGGAAATAAATGCTTACATCGTTGGCCCTGGCTCTATCCACCCCTCTGACGACAGATACGCAGTTACTAAGAATAAAGACCTGATGGCCGTTACCCCAGAACAACTGGATGAATTCCTGTTTAGAAAGGTCAAATCCGGTCGTTTTACTGAAAAAAATACGTGTATACCAGAAAATGCAAGGTTTTCAACAAATAACCTGACGGGGTTGTTGGGGTTACGCATTGAAGATTACGTGATGCCCTTCAACGCTGTTCAACATGGTGACGAGTGGCAGGGGTCTCATCCCATACACGGCAGCACGACTGGAAACAACTTCTGTGTTAATTCGAAGAAGAATGTCTATTATTGCCATCGGGATGGCGTCGGAGGTGATCCTGTATCCTGGATTGCCCAAACTCTTGGGGCATCATGCCTAGATGTAAAAAATGGAGTATCACCTGATTATTTCAAAAAAGTGGTTGATTGGTTATGGGATAACGGCTACGGCGATAAACTCGCTACAAACGGGTATAAGCACAGCCTCAAACAGCCTTCACAGGACATCAAGGATGCAAATACCTTGTCATCGGATCATGATGATCCTCCCGCTCTGAACCATATTCACCTCACCCTGAACCTGGAAGATGACAATTTTTTTTCCCGTTACATCAAGTGGGCCGAGCAGAAAACAGATGCATATTTTGATTACCACTTCGCAGCGGCATTGACTGCGCTCTCTATTGCGGCCCAGAGAAACGCGGTGATGCACCTGAGTATGGATGATGTGTATCCGAACATATGGGCATTCATATTGGGGGAAAGTACGATATCCCGGAAATCTACGTCAATAAGAAATCTCAATCGTATTCTCAAACATGATGCGATAGAGTGCCACGAGATTCCCAAAACAATCACGCCCGAAGGATTGATCGAGTACCTATCGGAGTCGCCAAAGGCGTTCTATATAAACCCGGAAGCAGCCGGCTTTCTAAAAAATCTCAAAAAAAGGTATATGGCCGAGATATCAGACTATCTGTGTCAACTATATGACAACGATGGGATATCACGTCGTCTGGCGAAGAATAAGAATAAAGAATCGCACTACGCTGTAAAAGAGCCGTATATATCGACGTTATTTGCGACGACATTTGAGAATCTGGTCAAAACGGGTGAATCCGATCATTTTACATCGGGACTCTTTTACCGTTTTCTATGGTTTTATCCCACTTATTCTCGGCCAACGAAACCAATTGCCCATGCATCAGCGGATATGATAAACCTTGAAACAGAACTCCGTGATGACATCTATCGTCTTTACACGTTCTTTTCGGCGCATAGTGACAAACCAATCGTGTTTCAACTCACTGATGAGGCAATCGAGGAATATAACGCCTGGTGCCAGAGGCTGGAACAACGGTTTGCCAGGGAGCATTGTAACCATAAACTTGCAGGGTTCTCCCGACTTCAGATCTATGCATTGAAGTTGGCCATGCTCATAACAATCGGACGGAAAGACGCAGATGTAGAAATGGATTCAGGAACCATCACAATCCACAATCATCATTTACATGAAGCAATGCGTCTGGTTGAGGAATATTTTCTCCCCATGCTGGATACAGTATACGAAAACCTCGATGATGCACTCTCGACGAGTGATCAGAAGAGAATCCTTCACGCCGTCCGACAGAGGGGTGGAATTATTGACAGAACGAACCTGTTACGAAAAGTGAGGATGAGGGCGAAAGATTTCGATGATGCGATTCACACTTTAGTCTATGAAACGAAGGAAGTGGTGGAATCTGAAAAGGTAACGGGTAATCACAAGACGATTCTCTATCAGTTACACAATTCTCCACAATAACTTTTTTTCTTCACTGCACCGTTTCACCATTTCACGGCTTCTTATATATCCCAAGAATTCTGGAATACGCCTGAATTGTGCGAAACGGTGAATCGGTGAGTTGGTGAAATGGTGAGTTGGTGTGATGGTGATATGGTGAGGTAGTGTTATTGTGAAGTGATGATTATAACGGTGCTATTTTTATTTTTAATTCAAGCCATTTTTTAAGGAGTTCATAATCTTTCAAATGATACTTTACAGCATTATTATAGGGATCAAGGATTTGCTCCAAATTTTTTGAACTTCTCAAAAATGAGACTATTAAATCTCTTGGATAAATGTCTGTACCATCGATTTTTGTTTTATTTGGTATATACAGCCAATTCTTATTGTAGAGATAATGGATCTCTTTTTCCTCAAGTGCAATCGATACTTGTGATTTTTCATTTGGATTATCTTTTCCTTCAATATATCGATTCAAAATCGCATATATCCATGCATAAAATTGTTTTAGTTCACGGCGTTGTTGAAAATAATAATAAAGGTAGGTTCCTAATAAAGTGCCGATAATTCCAAGAGTGGCGGCAATAATACCTGCAATGAATTCATTGCACATATTAAAAAAAATTGAGAGAAAATAAGAAATATTTTTCGTCGATATATAGAGTAAAATGACAACAACCGAGAGAAATGAGTTATTTCAAGACTCCATCCTTCCAGAAAAAGTTAGATTTCGGGTTCCTTTCATATTGCCGGAACACACTTGGATATAATGCAGGATATCTCGCTTCTTTGAAGGGGATGACAAACATTTGATTCGGGTCATCATCCAATCCCCCAAGCCCCACCACGATAAAGAACGGAATGTTTCTTTTCCCAGCAAATTGTTTATAACGCTCCATCTGTTGTGGGTTCGACCACTGGAGCATACCATCCTGACTTAGCCGGGAACGATACTTCACTTCGACAGCGAACTCTTCATTTGTGGGATTATATCTCCAGATAAAGTCAGGATTCAGACTACTTTCGACATACCTACGTTCATTGGTCTTGTATGAATGTGTTCTTTCA
>JBAZLE010000190.1:0-3369 GCA_041650455.1 Thermoplasmatota archaeon
GTTTTACAATCATTGAAGGGTATAAACAACGATCCTTTGCAAAAATTGTGATAGGCTCCCTCGAGATCGATCGGTGCGTTCTCACAAATCCAACAACAGAGGATGTGATCCAGTCACTCCACCTCTTTGACGATTATAAATAAGAATAAAGTACCATGTGGTATGGCGTATGTCAGTCAAAAAGATGCAGAAGCGGTTATTCGGGACCAATGGCGTGAGAGGAGTTGTCGGAAAAGACCTTACTCCGGAATTGGTCATGGTGATCGGCCAGTCCCTTGGTTCCTTGAGAAAGGGCAGGATCGCCGTGGGTCGCGATACGCGAACATCCGGGGATATGTTCATCAGAGCCCTCAAGGCCGGACTCCTTTCTGTCGGCTGCGATGTCGTGGATTGCGGAATAGTACCAACCCCCGCTCTCCAGTATATAGTAAAAGGAGAGTTTGACGCCGGCGCGATGATCACGGCATCCCACAATCCACCTGAATACAATGGTGTGAAGATCATTGAACCTGATGGGACTGAGATGGGGGATGAAGAGACAATAAAACTTGAAGAGATGATTTTTAATCGTTCCTTTTCCATCGCGCCATGGGACCGTACAGGGAAAGAAATTCAGGCTCCGGAACTTCTTGAAAAGTACATTACAGCGATAACAGGTTCTTTTTCCGGAAAACCCGGAACCGGGATGACGGTTGTGGTTGACCCGGGATCCGGGCCGGCATGCCAGACAACTCCACGCATCCTGACCGATCTGGGATGCAGAGTCATGACGATAAACGGCATTATGGATGGAACGTTTCCTGGACGATTGCCAGAACCATCTGCAGAAGGCCTGAAAAATTGTGCTGCGCTTGTCACGGCAAGCGGCGCTGCGTTCGGTGTTGCCCACGATGGTGATGCAGATCGTGCAGTCTTCATCGATGAAAAGGGGAGATTCGTGGAAGAGAACCAGCAGTTTGCCCTTATCGCAAGATACATCTGTCATCTGAAGAAGGGTGTTGTTGTCACACCGGTCAGCACCGGACAGATTGTCGAATATATTGTTAATGAGGAGAACTGTTCAGTCGAGTATACCCCTGTGGGGAGTATCTATGTTGCCCGAACGATGCTCTCTCTTCTTGAACAGGGAACACCGGTAGTGTTCGGAGGGGAGGGGAACGGCGGGCTCATCTTCCCGGATCATCAGTTCTGCCGTGATGGCGGGATGACTGCAGCAGTGATGGTCGCACTTCTGGCATCTTCCCGAAAAACACTCTCCGAGATCGTAGATGAACTCCCCCGTCGGAGTCTCATTAAAGAGAAGGTCACCACACAAAAAGGGAAGGAGATACTGGAAAGCCTCGGGACCTCATTTTCAACCTTAAAGACAGACAACACCGATGGACTGAAGATATTCAGGAAGGGATCATGGGCACTTATACGTGCTTCCGGAACCGAACCGATTATCCGGATTATTGTTGATTCCGATACCCTGGAAAAGGGAAGTGCTTTTTATTCTGATATTATGAAAACCGTTAACAGGGTCATTGATAGTTAATGTCACAATCATCACCAGTTTTTTCTCTTTCTGAATGATCCAGAAATACAGGCACAATAGGCATGGTTATCGAATTTGATTAAAATAAACCCTCCCGATTACCAAAATAAGCAATATTTTCGTTTATTCTACGAAAATAAAGAATAATTAAGCGAATACGTTATAGAAATGTTTTTAAATACGTTTGTCGAATTCAGATCACCCATCATCTAACTGGCACTTGTGATGAACAATGGTCCAAACCATAGAGATTTTTCAGAACGTTGAGAAAGGGCTATCTCCGGAAGACTGGAAAGTGCTCGAACCGGTTATCGCGGATTTTGAGAATCCCCAGAACCGACGGGCCCGGAAAAATCTGGTAACAGACCTTAATAAAACTATTATCGAAACTGCACTCCGGAACAATAAACCAACACTTCTTACTGCCCTTCAGGAGATAGAGCGAATTGACAATGAAGAGTTATTCTCCCGGATTATCAAGCAGTATATCCTGACCAAAGATCGCCACTGGCTGGACACGATTTTCTTATTATCGGAAAAAATCAGCAAGAAGAGTAACCAGTCCCGGGTATTTGCCATGCTCGCCCGCGATCTGATCGATGCAGGTGTATCCGGAGCTTCTCCTGACCTCATTGAGCAGGGATTGTTACTACTGGACCGTATCAGCTTCCGAAAATACCGGTCAGACATCATGATCGATATCATCCCGCTCCTGATTGTCTGGTCGATAACAACGCGAAACCATGAGCTCCTCCATACATCCCTGACCCTGATTGAAGAGATTGGTGACATCTCGAAAAGAGCAGTATTACATGCAGAACTCGCCAAAGCACTGGCTACGGTTGCAATTCTGGAGAAAAATCAGGCATTGTTCCTGGACAGTATCCGTAGTGCAACGAAGATCCATCAGAAAATCAGGAGACAGAACTGTATTTCAGAGATCATCGGGAAGGGTGCAAAAACCGTATTCGTAAAGGATATGGCGGATTTTCCCCAGTTTCTGGAGCAGTTCGCCGATGCCCCCCACGACGCATTCCTCGAGATCGTCAGTTCTCTGACTGAACAATTGTTGGAAAGGGTTAAAGACAAACAACAGATCATCACGATTCTTCAGCAGTTATGTCATGATAAACCTGAAGTGACGGGAACTATTGTAATCGATTTATTGAAGAAAGCAGAGCGATCCGGAGACCAGTGGTTCTTATCCACGGCAATGGAACTTCAGCAACACATCTCTGACAGCGAAGAATTCCCGATACGAGAGATGGTTCATGCAGGTGTTGCAGTTGCAAATAATTCAAACGAGATGCAGGTCCTCACCGAACTCATCCCCATTCTCGAACATCATTGCAACCCAGTAGTTCTCTCCCGCATCTATCTCCAGTTCTCCCAGATTATGCTGGCTTCGGGTAATTTCAGTTATGCACTCGGGATTTTTGGGAAGATCAACCATGAAATTGAAAACGTTGCTCAATATACGGATTGTCTGACCCAGCTGTTAAAAGAGGGGGTGCTCAACGATAGTATCCCCCTGATCCACAACAATATTTTGACAAAACTGGGTCCGGATATTGTCAACACGGCGGTGTATCGTGCCACAATTGAAGTGAGCAGGGAGTCCAGTTATCATGACTTGATCCTGCATATCCTCTCTATCAGGAATCTCATTCTGCTGCACCCAAAACAGGATCACCTGATCCTCGAAAGCATCACGATCCTGGTTGACAGAGGATTTCTGGATTCGCATGACCCGGGAATCCTCATCAGGTTTGCGGAGTCCATACGAGAACAGGCGCTTAAAGAGCGTGCAATATCGAATATTGTTATCAAGA
>JBAZLE010000191.1:0-3267 GCA_041650455.1 Thermoplasmatota archaeon
TCACCATCTTGAGGAGATGATCCATGAAGAGGCCTACTCTCTCTTTACATACCAGGGCATCAAACTCTACGCCATGAAAAATGATGTGGAATACACCCCCTATATCACGGGCATGCTTTTTTTCAAGGAAGCGAAGGTCATAAAGTGACGGAGTGAATGGATGAACCTTAAAGCCAAGATTGTTTGCGGGTATTTTTTGATCATACTCGTTGCAGCGTTTTGCTCAGCAGTTGCTATAAAGAAATATGCCGAAGTAACTACTTTGTACGAAGAGGTCAGTAGCAAATACTATCAGACAGTCAAGATCGCCCAGGAATTAACCTATCGGATCCTTGATAGGCAGGCCGGATTAAGAGGATTTCTTCTAACAGGAAAGACGAGATATCTTGTCCCATATGACGAAAACATTCTCCCGTCCAAATCTCTCATTCGGCGGGCAAGGGAACTCCAAAAGGGTGATGCGAGATATCTGGCCATGATTGATCAATACGACATAATCGTTAAGAAATGGGAGGAAACGATTGCAGAAGCTGAGAAGGAGATGCGTCAGAAGTTGGACTACGGTGTTATTGATTTTCCGGCCTACGTGACCTCCATATCGAATATTGACAAGAAGGGTCGGCCCATTCTGAGGGCGCTCCATTCTGTAGAGAACCAGCTCGTTCACCGTGCCGAAAAAGATATGTCCATTAAATCAACCCAGGCCCTTAATGCGGCAAAATACGCAAAAAGGCTGCTTATCACCATCACATTGGGTAGCTTGATTTTGACGGCGGTATTCGGATTCTTTCTCTCCAATCATATCACGACGCCGCTGAAACAGTTTGCTCAGGGGGCAGAAACTATTTCCAGGGGAGATCTTTCTAAGCGCATCCACTTCAGCAGGAGAGATGAATTAGGGATACTTGCAGAGGCCTTCAATCATATGACTGAACGGCTTCAGAATAGCATCAACACGTTGAAGGAATCTGAGGAAAAATACGCGACTTTGGTCGAGAAGGCGAACGATGGCATCGTCATTATCCAAGACATGAAATATCTTTTCGTAAATAGAAAATTCAGTGATATTACGGGCTACAGCAGTGAGGAATTGATCGGCAACGACTTTTTCATCATCCTTTCCCCGGACATACTTGACGCCATAAAAAGGCGGCATAACGACAGGATGGCGGGGAAAGAAGTGCCCGCTATATACGAGACAAAGATCGTTACGAAGAGTGGTGAAACCAAATATGTCGAAGTGAATGCAGGTCTCATAGAATACAAAGACAGAAAGACTGACTTGGTGGTATTCCGTGACATAACTGCCAGAAAGCATTATCAAAGAGACCTCAGGGAACTGTCTGAAAAGATCATTCTGACCCAGGAAGAAGAAAGGAAGCGAATTTCTAGGGAACTTCATGACGAGATTGGGCAGGCGCTCACGGCCTTGAGCATCCAGTTGGACGTTCTGGGGAGTATCTGTCTTGAAGCAGACGTGAAATCGAAGATCACGGACTTGAAGGATTTGACCGAAAAGAGCATCGACAATATTCACCGTATTTCATATGACCTACGGCCTTACATGCTGGATGAATTCGGACTGATTTCGGCACTTCGCTGGTTGACGGACACCTGTCATGAGCGAACTCGGATCGATATCTCCATCCATATCCTTGGAAGAGAATATAAACTTCCACAGACGATCGACACACTCATTTACAGGTTCGTCCAGGAGGCTCTTACGAATGTTTCTAAACATGGGAATGCTCAAAATGTTGATATATCGATCGATTACCAACAAGATATCGTCGGGTTGAGTGTGAGGGATGATGGCCAGGGGTTTGACCCGGATGAGATCCTGCGAGGCCAAAGAAGAATGGGGGGGCTCGGCCTTTTCGGGATGAGGGAACGTCTGGCTCTCTTCGGCGGAGAGCTCTCCATCGAATCCGTGCCCGGGAAAGGGAGTACCCTCTATGCACGCATTTCTACAAACGGTGTCGCAGTTAAAGGTGTATCATGAAAAAAATTAAGGTTTTGATCGCGGATGATCACACCATTGTCAGACAGGGGATATGCTCCCTTCTGAAATCCAGGGATGATATGTCGGTCGTGGGAGAGGCTTCAACCGGAAAAGAGGCCATTGAAAAAGTTGAGGCGTTGCATCCTGATGTTGCATTATTGGATATTTCCATGCCGATACTGAATGGTCTGGAAGCCACACGGTACATCAGGAAGGATTACCCAGATTGTAAGGTGCTGGTATTGACCATGCATGAAAACAAGGAGTCGGTCCGACAGGTTCTGCAGGCAGGCGCCTCAGGCTACGTTGTGAAAAAATCAGCAGCGAGCCAGCTTTTCGATGCCATCCATGCCGTTTCAAAGGGGGAGGCGTTTTTCAGCCCGTCCATTTCCAAAATGCTGTTAGACGATTACACGCAGGGTGCGGTCACTCCAGATGAGCCCCTTTCTTTGAGAGAGCGAGAGGTTCTTCAGTTGGTTGCAGAGGGACACCCAAACCGAGAAATTTCAAGCTTTCTTCATATCAGTGTCAAGACAGTGGAGGGCCACAAGGATAATATACGGAAGAAACTCGGGCTTCAGGACCAGGCAGGCCTTATTAAGTATGCCATTCAGAAGGGTATCATCCAATTGGAGTCCGTTGATTGAGATCGCTTTTTGGAAGGGGGGGTCAGAATTTATGAAAAAACACTCTGTTTCCATTGTAGCTTATGAAACGCCTTATATTTCAGTTAAGAAGGCCGTCGATTTGTGTAACGGGTTAGATCATCTCCCTTCAAAATCAAGGGTTTTTATTAAACCAAATATCGTCTGGTGGACTTCAGAAACGACCTTCCCAAAGTGGGGGGTTATTACTACCTCACGAGTTGTGGAAGATATGGTGATACTTCTCAAAGAGCGAGGCATCGATGATATAATCATTGGAGAAGGAATGGTGGTTGAGCCAAAGGATATAAATACTCCTTCCCATGCCTTTGAAAGTCTCGGATATACTGTTCTTAAAAGTCGTTATGGAATCAGATGTTACAATATACATGAGCGACCCTTCAAGAAGGTGGATGTAGGTTTCGGACATGAGCTCAAATTTAATCAGGATATTCTCGAAAGTGATTTTCTAGTGAATATTCCCGTGCTCAAGACACATACACAGACGGTGGTAAGCCTGGGGATTAAAAACATTAAAGGCTTACTTCACATTGAATCACGGAAAAAATGCCACAGTACTGATCCGGAAATGAACCTGCACCACTATGTTTCGAAACTTTA
>JBAZLE010000192.1:0-3228 GCA_041650455.1 Thermoplasmatota archaeon
GTGGGCAACATCTGGGATAATGGATCATCAGGGAACTATTGGTCGGATTACACGGGTGCTGATAGTAATGGGGACGGTATCGGTGATACCCCGTATCTAATCCCGGGCAATACGAGCGTTGATCGGTTTCCCCTGATGGCGCCCTTTGAGCAGCATCCCGTGGATGTTGCGATTACGATTTCCGGTCCTCGTGGTCTGCGAGTCTTGGTGAAGAACCAAGGAGTTGATGCGCTGTTGGCGGTCGAGTGGGATGCTTCGTTCACCGGTGGATTGGTGCTTCTCCCCTCGGAGCGAATGTCCCATGGGACGATCCTGTATTTGGAGGCTGGGGAGGAACTGAGAATCATCGAAATCCCTCGATTGGTGGGTCTGGGGTTTGTCGAAATGACGGTTTCGGTGGGTGCGACGAGTGAGTCGCTGCGGGGACTGCTGCTGTTCTTCGTGTTGTTTCCACTATTATCATTCTAAGAAGTATCCACTGGGTTCTCCTGGGTTGGTTCTGGTGAGTTTTTTTTCAAAACCTTTATAACCCTGGACTGACAAATAGATACATGCTAGTAAGAATCTAGCTGTGAGGAGGTGAACTCAATAGAAATAAGAATTGTTGGGGCGATTACTGATGAAAACGCGCTGGAAGAAATAGAAGATATCGCAAAAATCTTTTCCTACGAGCAACGCATGAAAGATTACATCCCGGTTTTACAGACACCCTATCAGGTGGAAAAAAAACACATCATCAACGACAAAGAAAAACAGGGGCAGACCAAAGTGATTCAGAACCCAGGACCACGGATTCCTGTGAAAGGCTTATGTTAGCATCCGGTCGTCTCCGCAGAGGACTGGTCTGAGAGAAACACCGTTTTTTCCAGTGAATTTCCTAGTTTCTCTCCAAGGATTTGTTAAATAGAAAAAGTTTAAATTCAACTATTCTTTTCTTGCAGGCAAAGAGGTAGACAATGGTTGAATTTGAGACACTGAAAGCAGAGGAAGTAAAATTTGGAAAAAATAATTTCATCGAAGTTGCACGCAAAAAAGCAGTCGGTGAATCTTTATCGAAAGAATTCGTCGCGATTTCCCGCGGGTTCTATCTTTCTGACGGATCAAAGAAATGGAAATCATCTATCACGCTTCCTGACGAAGAGGATAAACGAAAGCAAATCGCATCATTAATTAGCGCTTTATAAAAAAATAAGAGTATCATCGCAACTCATCGCATCTCAGACAACCGCGGAGTTGCTTGTTCTTTTTCTTATTCTGAGCGCATATAATTTATTTGTCTCTGACCAGAGCTGTTTTGTGTTCAGACAGAGAGATATCCGATGTTTTCCTAAGGTAGTCTACCTAATTTGGTTTGAAGACCTGCTGCTGAAGCGAAATAGGTCGAATCTTCGGTTTTTCAGAAGAATGGTGAAAGAAATTTGACAGGTTTTTTAAGAAAAGGAATGCCACGATGGACGGTGCATCCGGAAAAGCAGTACCTGCGATGACATCAGAACTCCATGAGAGGGACAACGCGAAACAGGCAGCGTGTTCCGACGCGGGTTGCTTTTCATTGTCACGCGAAATTAATAAATACTTCCTCTTCTGTCATCAGATATGTTTTTAAACTCCAACTGGAATATTCGTTTTGTTCGGGGTTGGCATGAAGAAAGAAAATTGCCCGTTCTGCGGTCATCGCTGGATTCGAAAATCATCCGAGTCCTTGATAGAATGCCCCAACTGCAGAACCGAATATTTTATCCAACCCAGACGTGAAGGAATCGAAGAAGAAGAAATCACCGAGGATGAAGACACCATCGCTGAGGAGTTCGAAGAACGGAACATCTAGGATGCTGCCCTTTGTTTTTCTTTGGTATAATGACGGCGTTCATCAAGCTTAAAAACGGGGTGTCGATACCGCTTGTGATGGCGGATTTGCTCTTTGAGGAAAGCGCGTTGATGCTCACCGGTATCTTTGTGACGTTTCTCTCGAGTTGTCTGTACACGATTAATGCGCAAGGGTTTGTCCATCGGGGAAAGTATAGAAAAAAGGAAGAAGCGATCCTTATTTTTCTTGGCGCGACCATTCTGTTGGGGCTCGTGACGCCCGTTCTTCATGAAGTGTCAAAACTGACGATTCTTCTTGTGCCTGTCGTCTCTATTTTTGGAATCGTCCTGGTCGGGTCGAACTTTGTGTTACACTATAGTATCCCGAGTTGGAAACAGACATCGACGAAATCCGTGCTGATCTATCTGCTCGGGGTTTTTTTGGTCATTTTAGGGTTCCTGCTGAGTATCTATCTGGGATTCTAAAGGCCTCTGACTCTGTTTTCGTGGTTTTTCTGGATGAATTCTTCTTTTGTGTTCTACTGAAGTCGGCAACCTATATAAATTTAATAGTATAATTTATATACTATTATTCATATAATAATATACATGAATAGGAAAATGAGGTAAACACATGGACCCTTTCTGGCAATTTATCATCGGAATGACCCTGGCGATCGTCCTGCACGAACTGACCCATCTGCTCACCATGATCTACTACAAAATCCCGTTCAAAGCAATCGTCCTTACCAAATGGTCTGCAGTCGGATTCCTCGTTGATAACGAGTCATACATCGAAGATAACAAAAAATTAGCAGGCCTGTATTTCTCACCACTCATCTGGTGCCTGATGTATTTCATTAATCCCTCCGAACCGTTTTTCCTCATGTTCCCTATCGTCAACATCTTCGGAGGTGTCGGAGATTTCTACAGCTTCTTCAAATATTTCACTATCCCACCAGAAAAACGAATCGAAATTGCGAACAGCAGCGATGAAAAAGTGCTGAAAAAAATCATCTGGCGCAAAGAAATCCCGACAAGCAGCAAGTTCTTCAACGGAAATTAAAAATCATTTTCACCTCTCTTTTTCTTTTCTCTAGAAGATCACAGGAACCGCTTCATTTATGAAGTCATCCTTAAAACCCTCCTTTTCCAAAAAAAAAAAGTAAAAAGAAAAATTTAAATGAAACGGTGACATAAGACATATTTCAGGGCCCCCTATGAAGAAAATACCAATACTGCTCATGATGGCATTACTCATCATCCCTTGTAGCTTTAGCCAGAGTGATACAGCCGTGGACATACAACACACTCTGCATGAGAGCACCACCAAAACAGCAGAGCCCTCCGGTCCACTTCAACGATTGAAAACCACCACGATGGTACCATTGCGCGATGGTATCCATCTCGCAACCGATGTCT
>JBAZLE010000193.1:0-3143 GCA_041650455.1 Thermoplasmatota archaeon
TAGGTTTTCTGCCCTTCTCCGCTTTCGCTACGATGAGGGAGAGTGGAGAACTATTCTATCTCTGAGATAATTAAAGCAAATTGTGGGATTCCGCCTAATCGTTTTATCCCAAAATCAAAATATTCTGGGATCCACCATGAGGCTTTGTCAGGAAAAGGTGAGGAGAAGTTTAGGGGATAGATGTCATAGGATACGACGTTTGCATCGTTATGCTCACGAGGGGTCGGTGTAGGGTTTGCTTCATTTTGAAAGGGGTCACTTAACGCTATGGAGCCATTTGGATGGATTCCTGCAACAGCGACATAATGACCAAGAAACGTCTCAAAGAAGATTGCGTTAGAATTATACAGAAGCAGATTGAGCATGACTCCACTGTTGTGTTGTAGTCGGTCTACAATCAGTGAAAACTCTGGTTTCCAGATAGCTTCCACACGGTAGTGCTCTTCTAACCCCGCATCCTGAATCCATTGTTTTGCACCTTGCTCAAGATATTTCGCCCAGGTTCCCGCAGAGAGACGCAACAGGGGAAACTGACAGAAATTAGTGTTACAGTACCAGGCGAGTGTTTCGATGAGTTCTTTTCCCCCACGTCCAAGTCGCCATCGCGTCTGCAGATCGTTGACATTATTGAAATTATGATCATCGGTGTTGGGTCCTGGTGTGGGAGGCCCAGGAGCATTCAAATCACGTACCAAGGGATAGGAGTCAAGTCCATCCCCTGGCAAACCATGGAGATCCTCATGTTTGGAGTCAAACCACCAGAAGATATTAGCTAAACTTGATGGCGCGCAAAAATTCCACAAACCACCGATAAGACGGTAGATGCCTTTATGGGCTTTCCAGTTGTCTTGTTTTTGATCGAAATCAGGGAGTCCCTGTGGTGAATAGTTCGGATATGCGGGAAGGTAGTACCACCCATCATTATCTGAGGTTTCTGTTGTTTTTACTACCGATGAGGAGGTTAAAAATGAAACGGAAAGTAAGACAAACAGCACAGAAATAACGAACCAGTATGACGAGAGTTTCCTGCCCATATCAGACCATTAAATTATAGATATCAAGTTTAGTTCAATATCTTATTGTTTATTTTTAGTGTTCTTTTTTCGTATACGATGGATTAATCATTTTCGGAGATGATGAGAGCATAGGTTGGGAGCCCCCCTAGTTTGATAGGACCAAACGGATAGTACTGTGGAATCCACCAGGAGGCTCTCTCAGGACGAGGGGAACTGAAGTTGATGGCATATATATCATGGGACACAATCCCTGCATCATTATGCTCTGCTGGTGATGGACCGGGATTTTGAATGTTTTGAATCGGATCGCTTAACGCAATGTAACCCTCCGGGTTCACTCCGGCCACCGCGCAGTAGTGACTAATACGAAATGTTGAAAAAACTTGCGCATGCGGTCGATAGAAGACGAAGAGAACAACCACTGCATCATTCTGCTGGATATGATCGCAGATAAGAGAAAACTCAGGGTGATAAACTGCTTCAATGCAATACTGGTCCTGCAACCCTGCATCGATAATCCATTGCCGTGCTCCTTTCTCAAGATACTTTTGGAAGGTGCCAAAGATTCCTCGAATAAACGGGTATCGACAGTAATCGGAGTTGCAGTACCATGCTAACTGCTCGATCAATTCTTTTGGACCTTTTCCCCGTTTCCAAGATGTTGTGGCGTCGTTTACATTATTATAATTATGATCATCTGACAAAGGACCCGGATTAGGGGTACTAGGGGCTTGCAAATCCCTCACAAGAGGATAGGAACTGTTGCCGTCACCTGGGTATCCATAGGGGTCTTCATGTTTGGAGTCAAACCACCAGAAAATTGCTGCAAGACTGCTTGGACCACAGAATGACCAGAGGCCACCAATGAGTCGCCAGATTCCCTCGGATGCTTTCCAGTGATCCTGCCGCTGGTCGAAATCAGGGAGCCCCTGAGGCGCATAGTTCGGGTACGCGGGAAGGTAATACCATCCCTCTTTGCTCACATTTTGGGATGGTTGAGACCGTGAAACAGTACCAATCAGGGAAACAGAGACGATTGAAAGGAAAAATGTAAGTACCAAAAGCAATGAACAAAACCTTCCTTTTTTCATATTCCCCAATAGTAATACAATACATATCTCTCGTATTTATAGGTTTCATTATCGAACGCTCCTCAAGAATTTTTCACAAACAAGGTAAAAAGGCTTTATATGTAAGTTCGTAATAACCCTCCCTCATGAAAGGAGAGCTGTCAATGACGCAGGATTTTGTAAAGTGGTTTGAAGACCTTACCATTAATGATGTGCCTTCTGTTGGCGGGAAAAACGCCTCCCTTGGGGAAATGATTAGAAATCTCGGTCAGAAAGGAGTTCGAGTACCCTCCGGGTTTGCAATCACTGCATATGCCTATAAATATATGATTGAGAAAGCAGGTATTGACGTCAAAATACAAGGGATTCTGAAGGATCTGAACACGCATGATGTGACGAACCTTGCCGTGCGAGGTCAAAAGATACGGGATCTCATCAAAAACACCCCGATACCATCAGAGCTCGAAGAGGAGATTAAACGACACTACCGGGAGATGGAATTCCGCTATGGAGAAAATGTAGACGTGGCAGTGCGAAGCAGCGCGACAGCAGAGGACCTCCCCGATGCGAGTTTCGCAGGACAGCAAGAAACATATCTGAACGTTCGGGGAGAAGAGGAACTCATTGAGAAAGTACGAGATTGTTTTGCATCTTTATTCACGAATCGGGCGATTTCCTATCGTGTTGACAAAGGGTTTGATCATTTCTCCGTGTACCTGTCTGTCGGTGTTCAGAAAATGGTTCGCTCAGACCTTGCCTGTTCTGGCGTGATGTTCTCCATTGATACGGAAAGTGGGTTTACCAACGCCGTATACATCACAGGCGCGTACGGGCTAGGGGAAAACGTGGTGCAAGGAACCGTTAACCCTGATCAATTCTACGTGTTCAAACCAACGCTGACGAAAGGATTCAAACCAATACTGGAGAAGAAACTCGGTTCAAAAGAAAAACGTCTCATTTATGGGCCATCAGGTACCAAACAGACGAAGGTGACACCTGAGGAGAAAGCCAAATTTGTAATCAATGATGATGAGATTTTAACACTGGCTCACTGGGC
>JBAZLE010000194.1:0-3131 GCA_041650455.1 Thermoplasmatota archaeon
ATTGGTCTTCTTTGGACAAAAGAAAAGCGGAACACTACTCGAGATCACCCCTGGGGACAGCTCTGATATCTCTACAGGGTTTGTCTTTGGTCTAGGAGCCGTCGAGATTATCGTGACTGCTGCTGAGGCAGAAAAAACCGTATCAGCATTCCTGTTTGGACCGTTCGTTCTGAACATACGATAGGTCTTTTGTTCCTTCCGCCTTTATCCAAGTGTGAGAAAAACAGAATTAGGAACACCCAGATGCACATCAAAGATTCCCAGGTATCTTAGGAGCGGTACGGCAACATCCCTTTTTTATTCGTTCGTATGATTGATATTTAATGAACGGTAAAAAAAAGACACAATGATGTTTTAGTTGGTGATTCAGAAAAAAAAGAAAAAAAAGGGGTGGTTTATGCCACCTTGAGGACAAAGGGTCCAAGGACTAAAGCAGTCTTGGTGACTTCCGCGGTTTTTCCCTCATCGCAGGTTGCAGAGATAACAATATTTGTTTTACCGATACCAAGGATGAAGCTTGCTTTGATCGGTTCTTCACCGGCAGCTGCGAGGGTTGCGATGGTTCCTGTGGATGATTTTCCAAGGAAGACTAATTTTCCATCCAGTGTAATTGTCCAATCTACGTTGGTCGCTGCTCCTGCACCAGTGTTTTTCACGGATGCTTTCAGGCCGAATCCACCAGTGACCCCTCCGATTTCCAACTTCGGTTCTTCAACTGGTTCGGTCGCCCAGACAGACATGTCATCCCAATAGACGGGGGATGCCCCATTTGCCCAGAGGTCCACTGCGTCAAGTTCTAAAATACCGCCACCGCTGGTCCCTTCGGTCCAACTCTTGGAAAGCCAGAGGACATCATTGTAGTAGACGTCTTGCCAATCGTTGACAAAATCGATCTCCACTCGAATTTCTCCCCATTCACCGATCTCGTAGGGTGTCTCGTTGATACTATCGTAATCCCGTAATGTATAGGTAGTAGAGTCGAAGTAGAGCTGGAGATCCCAATATGACGAACCACCATTATACAAACTTAACAAAATGAGGTAGTTCTGTCCTTCGAAATCAGCAGGGACATATGCCCACGCTCTGAACGTGCAGTTCCCATAGTTGACATTGCTCCATTCGTGAACCATATCAGAGCTTCCCGTGATTTCAGCAGAGTTGTCTGGACTGTGTGCATACAGGTCAGATACGTTCGCATCCGCTGTGGGAGCATTATCCCAGGGGAACCATCCACCTTGTCCTCCTAACAGGCTTCCCGCGGTATATGAATCAAAGTTTTCTTCCCAGATAAGCCCTCCGTCGAAGAATGCGGCACTGCTTAGGGGGGTGTTGTCAGCGGTTGATGTGGTGGTGAAGACACTAGCCCCAAATAGGAGCATGACTCCTATTAATATTGCTTTCTTTTTCATTTTCTATTGCCTCCTTTATTTATATTTTTTTATGTAGAATATGTCTTTGATGATATATACATACTACTTCTTGGATTTAAATGTTTTGATACTAATAAATGTTGTTTTTCATGAAAAAATGTTGACGAAAAACCAGGGAAACGAGAAAAAAAAGAAAAAAAGAGGGGTGGTTTATGCGACCTTCAGGACAAAGGGTCCGAGGACTAAGGCAGTCTTGGTGACTTCTGCGGTTTTTCCCTCATCGCAGGTTGCGGAGATCTTGATGTTTGTGTTGCCGATCCCGAAGATGAATTTTGCTTTAATGGGTTCTTCACCACTAGCTGCGAGGGTTGCGATGGTTCCTGTGGATGATTTTCCAAGGAAGACTAATTTTCCATCCAGCGTAATCGTCCAATCTACGTTGGTCGCGGCTCCTGCACCAGTGTTTTTCACGGATGCTTTCAGGCCGAATCCACCAGTGACAGTTCCGATCTCCAGAGTTGGTTGAGGTGCAACGATGGTCACGGTCGCGTCATCGGTGACAACCGCGGAGGTCGCATCGGTGACGGTTAAGGTCGCGGTGTAGGTCCCTGCGGTGTCGTAGGCGTGGGTTGGGTTTTGTACATCAGCGGTGTCTCCATCTCCAAACTCCCATGCCCAGGTGTACGGTTCGACTCCGCCAGAGGCAAAACCTGTGAACTGAATTGGTACATCAACTTCCCCGTTGTACGGTCCGCCGGCGTCACAGATTAATTCGTTTCCCGCGGGAAGCAGCGACAGGTCATCATAATAGACGGATGATGCACCGTTTGCGAAGAGGTCGACTGCGTCGATCACCAGATAGCCATCTCCTGCATTATTATAGCATGCCGTCCATTCTTTCTCAATCAGCAGTGTATCACCATAATAGAATTCGAACCAATCGGAATCCAGGTCGATTTCTGTGCGAAGTTCTACCCATTCACCGGTGATAAGTGGTGTCGTGACAAGGTCTGATTCTGATTCTACGATTTGATTCGCTGAATCGAATCGAATGAGCACTGCCCATTTGTTGTTATTCCCTCCTCCATCGGTGTAGTTACTCAGCAGGATGAAATAGGTATTTCCTGTGTAATTTGTCGGGATGTATTGCATACAACGATAGACCCATTGACCTGTGGTGTATCCTTCGTATTCATGGACAAGGTCCGTAGTCAACAAAATATCCACGGAGTGTGGGGTGCTGTAGGGCTGGGTATTTGTGACATACGCTCCTGACGCTGGTACATTATCCCATCCCTTCCATCCACCGTCATCTGCTCCCCCATCGAGGAATTGTCCGTTGGTGTAGGTGTCGAAATTATCCGTCCATACTGGTGTACTTCCACTCAGTGTGGCACTCGCTTCAAGTAATAGGAAGAAGATTCCCATTACCAATACTGTTTTTTTATACGTTTTTTTCATGTTCTTGCCTCCACATCTTTCTTTTCTATTGTGTTGATATCGGTTCTGTAGTTTTAATAGAACAGCTTTGATTTAAATGTTTTGATATGACTGATTGTTGCTTATCATGAGAAGATTGTGATGAAAAAAACAGAGGAATAAAAAAAAAAAGAGGGGGGTGGTTTATGCCACCTTCAGGACAAAAGGTCCAAGCACTAAAGCAGTCTTGGTGACTTCCGCGGTTTTTCCCTCATCGCAGGTTGCGGAGATCTTGATGTTTGTGTTGCCGATCCCGAAGATGAAATTTGCTTTAATCGGTTC
>JBAZLE010000195.1:0-3125 GCA_041650455.1 Thermoplasmatota archaeon
GAGGTGATAGCAGACCTGGTATGCGTGGGTCATCTGGTTTCCTTCTTTTGTGACGAAGTCACATTCATATTTGTCTTTGAAGTAATAGGGTTGTTTTTGTTGTCGTTTCAGTTCGAGGAACACCATGTTTTCTAGGATTCGTCCTGCGTCTTCTGAAACATTCATTCCATAGATTTTTTTAAAGCCGTTGTCTGCGATGTAGGTTTTTTTTGGTGCGTGGAATTGTTTTTTTAAGGACGGAGAATATTTGGTTATTTGGTAGACAAATCCTATCTCTTCGAGGTAGGAGAAGTATTCCCCTACCGTGTCTTTGGAGGCAAGGGAATCTTGTTTTATTGATTCGTAGAATGCATGCAATGAAAGGTATTTTGCAATGTTTGTGACGATGTAGCTTATGAGGTTTTTCAGAAGCAGGGTGTTTCTGATTTTATAGCGATCGACGATGTCTTTGTAGATGATCAGGTCGAGATAGTTTCGGAGCATCGTTTCTTTTTCAAGCAGAGTGTTTTGTCGTACGACATCTGGGTATCCCCCGTATTGCAGGTATTCGGTGAGCAGTTTTTTTAATGGAAAACGTTTCCTTGAATAGCTAATGTTTTTTCCTGGGTCAAAGTGTTTAAATTTCAGGAATTCCTGGAACGACAGGGGGTATACGAACTGTGCCTGTGTTCGTCCTCGTAGTTGAGTGGTAAGTTCGGAGCTGAGGAGTTTTGAGGAAGAGCCGGTGATGTAGAGGTGCATGTTTTTTTGTTCATAGAGTCGTTTCAGGAAGAGGTCCCAGGAGGGGGCTGCTTGGATTTCGTCGAAGAACAGGTAGAGTTTTTTTGAAACGTGTTCTGGGTAAAGCTCGTAGTATGCTTCAAGGAGGAGGTGGAGCTGGTCTGCTTTGAGGTTGAGGAGTCGTTCATCTTCGTAGTTGATGAAGAGGATGGTTTCTTTTGGAATGCCCTGGGACAGGAGTTCTTGTATTTTCTGGTAGAGGAGAAATGTTTTTCCGACTCTCCGGAGTCCAATGAGGGTTTGGATCTGGTCGTTTTCTGGGAGGTGGGTGGTTCGAGGAACAAGTTCAGGGAGTGTTCGTTCGTGGAATTCCTGCAGTATGCTTTTAAAAATGTCTTTCATATTCCTTCTATAAAAGGATAATTGTTTATAAATGTTTCCTTTTATGAAAGGAAATGTTGAGATTGGGAGTAGTCATGGGGACATCCACTTTTTTTAGAGATACCGAGAAAGACCTGGTTTTTTTTTCATACAGAGCGTGCCTCCATCATTCATCAAGAGGTCATGTGTTCGTGGCAATACATAGCTCTTCTTTTTCTTCTTGGCGCCACCTGTCGTTCTTCACTCACCTGATGAGACACGGTTTCTGGTCTCAACCGTTTGTTCCTTCGATACGCATCCCTCAAGAAGGATGGGAGTGTCCTGTTTTTTCTTTCTAATTGGAAATTGAATCGTTCTTTGGGAGAAGAAAGATTTTTATACCACGCGCTCATTTAAAAATACTAGAGGAAGGAATACTATGAAAAGACATGTGGTCTATGGAAGTATATTTGCGGCAGCGTTACTCCTTGTGATATCGTTGGTGTCCGTGGTAGGGTACCAGTCTGTGAAGCGAAATGAGTATAATGGATCATCACCGTTGTTTGCGGTGCGGACCAGTCAAGCGACCCAGCAGACCGTTCCTGAAGGTACGGCGACGTTCCTTGGAAAAGGAGCTGCTCTGAGCCTGTTTCCGTCACGGTCGTTGACAAATGAGGATCTGATGCGTGCGATCCAGTGGTTTCAAGCACATCCCGCAGTCGTCATCAAACTATTGGAGAACATCGACCGGTATCCCGGGGTGGCTGGGATGCTGGCGGACCGGGGCGTCAACACCCAGGATGTGAAAACGTATCTGAGGATGATTCAGCGCAACCCAGGGTTGGTCTCTGAGGCGTTAGCAAACGCTGATACACTCGCTTCTTCGGAGACGGATACCCAACCATTGGGGTTAAGCACCTCAAATCCCCTGGGATGTTTCATCGTCGCTATGGTGGCGTTGATCCCGATCACGGTGGTGATCACGTTGCTGGTCCTGCTGTTCACCTTGCGGATTCTGACGTGTATGAACGTGAACGATTGTGCCAATGAGATTGCGGAAGGGATTTGGGATCAGTTGATCCAAGGATTAACGCAAGAATAGAACCCCTGTGCTCCTCATTCACGTATTCTCTTTTTTTTTTTATGAGATGGAAGAAGAGAAATTAAAATAAATAAAAAAAAGGGGAAAAGGAGGCGGGTGACGCCTTACAGGGTGTTCTTCTTTTTCTTTGAGTACAGCACGATGGCGAGGATGGCGATGAGGGCGAGCAGCGCAAGACCAAGAAGCAGGATGTTTTCAACGATAGGCAGTTCGTTGATCCTGACGTCTTGTTCAGCGGTTGAGAAGAGGGAGCCGTCTGATGCGGTCACGGTGATGGTGTACAGGCCTGAGGTGTTCCATTGGTGGAGGAGTCCGAAGTACTGTCCAGCTGGGTAAGTCGCGGTGTGCAGGGCTGTTCCGTCCCCCCAGTCGATCTGATACGTGATATTCTCGGCATCATCGGAGACGAAGGTGTAGGCGTAGTTGGTGTTGGTAGATCCGTTCATGGGTCCGCTGATGAGCGGGGGGGTTGGTGGAGTGTTTTTGATGGTGATGGTTGCAGTGGTGTGTGCGGTGCCGGTGAGTCCGAAGTTGTCCCGGACCGTGAGGGTGACTGGGTAGACGCCTGCGTGGGAGTACACGTGGGATGCGAGGGGTCCGTCTGTGGTGGTGCCGTCTCCGAAGCACCAGTGGTAGGCGATGATGATGCCGTCTGGGTCATGGCTTGCGGCTGCGGAGAACTCGACTGGTTCTGTGGCATATCCATTGTAGGGTCCGTTGGTGGCTGCGGTCGGGGCGATGTCGTTGTACCGGTATCCATGGCTTTTCCGTGTGGTGGTAGGCTGGGAGGGCTGTTCTGGGTCTTCAGGGTCGTCTGGGTCTTCTGGGTCGGTGGGGTCTTGTCCGGGGAGTCTGACTTGGAGGAACGCGATTTGGAACGGCCAGGGATTCGAGTCGTTCCGGATGGGTTCTGCGATGATGGCGATCCATTCGTCAGGCTGGG
>JBAZLE010000196.1:0-3119 GCA_041650455.1 Thermoplasmatota archaeon
CACCCGACTTCCGGGCTATGGCTCCCGTGAAAACTCCCTTTTCATACCCAAACAACTCGCTCTCAACCAGGTCTTTGGGGATAGCTCCCACGTTGATGGCGATGAAAGGATGTTTTTTCCTGGGGGAATGGTAATGGATGGCTTTGGCGATCAATTCCTTTCCGGTCCCGGTTTCACCCGTGATGGCTACGTTGATGAGGGAGGAGGCTGCCTTTTCGACCAGGGCTAAGGCTTTGTGAATACCGGGGCTGTCTCCGACGAGAGTATCGGAAATGGTGAACTTGTTCCCGACCTCCTCGCTCAATCGTTCATTTTCAGATCTTAACCTGATCAGCTCTGTCAGAAGCCGCAACGAGTTCCAGAGATGATCGCGGGTGTTCTCGTCCTTGACTATGTAATCATAAGCGCCCTGTTTTAACAGGTCAATTGCAATGCTGATATCTTGTTGTCCTGAGATTATGATCACCGCAATGGCAGGATCGACCCGGAGTATCTTCTTCAGCAGCTCGCTTCCGTGCATATCAGGAAGATGATAGTCCACCGTCACAACAGCCGGCTTCTTGTAGAGATTGTCAAGGCATTCCTTGCCCGAGGCATATAGCTCGATCTCATGGTCCGGATTTTTGGAGAGATGATGTTCCAGCATCCGGGCATACATGGGCTCGTCCTCAACAATGAAGATCTTCATGGTAACCCTACTCGGTTCAAGAGTATCCACAAGATACACATTCCCCGGATCATCTGAATCTATGATCTGATGACGAGCTATTGGAAAGATCGGGCAGAACACTATCTTCACGCCTTATTCTTTCAAACATACATCTAATTTTATGATCAAAAGAAAGATTTCCGCAGTGGCAGCCCTGGTGCTGCTCATTACCCTTTCTTCCTATGCTCAGAAACCTACAGTCTACGAATGGCGCGGCGAAAACCGCCTGGGGATTTATCCCGATAAAGGCTTGCTGAAAGCCTGGCCCGAGGGAGGTCCGGAAGTGGTGTGGGAATATGAGGGTATCGGGAATGGATACGGATCTCCGGTGTTCACTGACGATGGGATGTTCATCCAGGGAGAAGTCGACAGCCTGGCGTATCTTTTTTCATTCGATCAGGATGGAAAACTGCTATGGAAGAAGGATTTCGGTCCGGAATGGGTAAAGAATTGGAATGGATCGCGCTGTGCACCCACCATTGTGGGCAATCTGGTCTATGTTACCTCAGGCATAGGTAACATTTACTGTTTGGACCGCAAAACGGGCGAGAAGAAATGGTCCGTGGACATGATCAACGACTTGCACGGAACTTATCCGTTGTTCGGGTACTCTGAAGCGGTGATAACAGAAGGCAATAAAGTGTTCTGTACTCCGGGTGGCAGAGACACCAATGTGGTGGCGCTGAACCGCTTCAACGGCAAGATCATCTGGATCAGCAAGGGGGCCGGCGAACGCCCCGGATACAACCAGCCCCAGATCATCCATTTGAAAAAGAGAAACATCCTGGTCAACTTCACCGCGTATGAAATGATGGGGCATGACACCAAAACCGGGGAACTGCTCTGGAAACACAACCAGGATAACACCAAACCCGAGGACCGGAAACTGGGCCAGGGAGACACCCATGCCAATACCATCATTTATGAGGAGCCTTACATCTATTATGCCGAAGGGGACGGGAACGGAGGGGTAAAACTTGAAGTATCGCCTGATGGCAAGAGCATTAAAGAGATCTGGCGTAACCCCAATTTCGACAGCTACATGGGCGGAATCGTAAAGATAGGCAATTACCTCTATGGGGGCGGAACACTGAAACCCGATTTTAAAAGCATCGATGCCACAACAGGCGAGATCGGCAAAGTGCTGAACATCGGAACGGGAGCGGTCATTTCCGCGGACAACATGCTATACTATTATACCCAGCAGAGGGGTGAAATGATGCTGATCACCCAGGACCCGCTGAACCTGGAGGTTGTGAGCAAATTCAAGATCACCAAGGGTACCAGGGAGCATTTTTGCCATCCGGTCATCCACGACGGGAAGCTCTATGTCCGCCGCGGCAATGTGATCCAGGCATTCAGGATCAAGTGAGACTGAAAAAGGAAACCCAACCACTGTGGCTGGTATCTTATCCCCCAGGACTCGAATCAGACAGGGTTGGGTTTCGCATTTCTTCTTCTTTCTGCTATCCGCCGGAATTTGGATCCGGATCAGGCGGAGGTGGAGGCGGGGGAATTTCTGTTCCAGTTTCTGTCCCATCACCTCCTCTTACCTTCAACATCTCTGAATAACTCAGGATGTAGAGCTTTTTTTTTCGTTTTCTTCGTACATTTCCATGTGTAATTGATTTTGTGATTAAAGAAAAACTATGTTATTAATAACTTGTCCGGGCAAATAGTTACCGATAAACCAAGAGAACTTGTGACCTATCTAACGAAAACCCTTAAGTTTAACAGTCTCTGGGTGCTTAACGTTCCTCTTTTATTTTCCCTTAGTGGTCATACTAGTCTTTCGGCTCAGGCGAGAGAAAGAAATGAATTAGGGGTAAAACCCAATAGGGAATTTGTGCTATACTCCATTGCAGATTCTGCGAGGAGAATGCTTGAAAATGGAAAGACAGTGGAAGTACAGAATATATGTAATAATGCCATCGATACCTTTTATCGAGGTCAAGACTCTAAGTATTTTGCATATATTTTTTCAGACAAAGCATCTATTTACCGGCGTTTAGGAAACTATTTTTTGTCCAACAAGTGTTATTTATTCTCAAACAACAATGCATCATTGTTCGGAGAGAAAGTCTTGATAGCCTCTAATTACAATAATATTGGAACGCTTTTTTCTTTATCACATCGTTTTGAAGAAGCAAAAAAGCTGTTTTGGTTTTTGGTTAATGACACATCAGGTGTTACCAATGATCTTATTATTACATCAGCATTAATGAACCTCGCGGACATTGCAAACCAAGAGAACGACCTCAGCCGTGGAGGCGCGTTATTTTATCAATTAGCTAATAATGTAAATATTGATAATGTATTTATTTTCGAAAGAAATTTTGGACGATTTTTAATTAAAACTAATAAAAAGGATTCTGCCTATATTCATTTTAAAATAGCCTTAAAAGAAAGT
>JBAZLE010000197.1:0-3050 GCA_041650455.1 Thermoplasmatota archaeon
ACCCCTGGGATCTCAACGGTAATGGCCACGTCGTTTTCTCCTTCGATGATATCGGTGAGCGGTTCGATTTCATCAGAGATGGTGGGGACTCCCTCTGGGGATCGTACTGACCGGTTCCCGAAATCCGCAATCTGAGGTTTCCCATCCGGTCCAAACTCGATTTTATAGCCATGGACAATGGGTTTGCCGGGTTGGGCGTTCGTAAACATTTTCATCATTTCTTCGGCCATTTTCTTGATATCATCCATGATTTTGTCATCACTAAAGATATCTCGTATCCGGTCGTCGTTGAAGATATCTCGGAAGATATCATCGTCTCCTCGGAAAGGATCATGTGGGTTTTTCTTTTTTCCGCTGTTTTCGTCGTCAAAAGGATCCATAGGTCACTACCCCCTTTTTTACTTCTTTTCGATATATTACTTAGCAGAACTCCTATTTAAATGTTTCGTCTGAATATTCGAGTTCCCGTTCGACTTCCCCCAGGAGAAGCTTGGCTCGTTTGCTCAGTTTCTTCGGGGTGCTTATCTCGATGAACACGTAGAGGTCCCCGTACCCTGCGCCTTGGATCTTTGGCATCCCACTACCTTTGAGCTTGAAGAGCGTCCCGTGTTGGGTCCCTTCTGGGATCTTCAGCTTTTCTTTGCCGTGGAGGGTCTCTACAGAGAGGATTGTCCCGAGCGCAGCCTGGGGGAAAGAGATCGTCGCCTTCCGATACAGGTCTGTTCCTCGTCGTTCGAAGACCGGGTGTTGTTTCATATGGACAACCACGTACAGGTCACCGCTTTGTCGTACCCCTTGGGGATGCTCTCCTTGGCCCGCGAGCCGGAGGTGTGCGCCATCGTCGATGCCTTTTGGGATATGGACCTCGATTTTCCTGGTTTTCTGTACACTTCCTCGTCCTCGGCAGCTGCGGCAGGGGTCTTCGATGATGGTCCCCCGTCCATGGCATTTGGAGCAGTCGCTAATCTGTGTGAACATCCCAAACGCGGTCCGACGGGACACCTGCATCTGCCCGGTTCCCCCGCAGGTAGAGCACCGTTTCGGGCTGCTGCCTGGTCGGGCACCGGTTCCCTTGCAGGTGTCGCATAGTTCCGTGCGGGGGACTTCCAGCTCGGTGGTGACTCCCCGGTACGCATCCTCAAGGTTAATCTCAATGTCATAGCGGATGTCGTTTCCTCGTTGTGCCTGGGGCCCTCTGGTATATCCGCTTCTTCTTCCGAAGAACTGTTCGAAGATATCGTTAAAGTCAAATCCCATGCCTCGGAAGATATCACCGAAATCGGTGGTCCTGAAGATGTCCTCCGTGGTGTACTGTTGGTCGATTCCTGCATGTCCGTACTGGTCGTACATCTTGCGTTTTTCGTCGTCGTGGAGCACCGCGTAGGCTTCTGAGATTTCCTTGAATTTCTCTTCCGCACCTTTTTCTTTGTTCTTGTCAGGATGGTATTTCAACGCGAGTTTCCTGTACGCTTTCTTGATGTCGTCTTTTGTGGCTGCATGGTCAAGACCAAGGATGTCGTAGTAATCTTTCTTTTCCATAGAACTAGCGACTATACATTCAAAAGGGGTATTTCTTTTTTATTATACAGCGAGAATGACTTGATACTGTTAGAGGAAGACTCGGACAAGCTGCAGGAGGAGGTCTCCAAGGAGAAACGACACGACAAACCCGATGAGCAGGGGGATCATGAACGGGATTTTCGGTGTCACCCAGATTTCCTTTATCCCCTGTTTTTCGAATGCTGCCAACTCCTCGTCGACATCGAAGTTCTTGGGCATGTACATGAGTTTTCGTTTCCCGTCCTTTATCTTTTCTAAGGGCCAGACGAATTTTTGTTTCGCTTCCTCAACCGTGATGACGTACCCGAGGAGACAGTGCGGGAATTTCAGGTTGCGTTTCCCGATGTTGTAGACCAGAAGACTGATGGGGATAAGCAGGAACAGGATGGTTGCGTTGGCAAAGATGATCCAGGAGCCAGGCATAAACGATTTCCAGAGAGGGAGCTGCTCGCTAAACATCAAGGGTTGGAGGGGGACGAGGATGGCTAAGGCCATGAGTGCTTTGGCATCTGCCCCGCCGAACAGTAACCGCATCTGGAAGAAGAGGTACATCAATGCGATCATGATGGGGATGAAGATCAGGTACCAGATGTTGGGGAAGCCTCCATCCAGGTACTGGATGAGGAGCAGGATGATCCCGACGACCGCCATGATGATCCACAGGATGTTTGCCGCCCGGCGTGTTTTCACATCGGTATAGGAAGCGTACGCGAGCAGAATCGTCCCGGTGATTAATCGAAGAATGTTTAAGACGGTGACATCAACCATCATAGGCACTGGTAATAGAAAAGAACATATTAAGGTAATTGCTTTCCCTTCTCTATCTGAAGGATTTCGTGTATGTTTGAGGATTTGAAAGGAACGGGGCTGCTCATTCATCATTGGGACACGGATGGGATCTGTTCTGCACGGCTCCTACTAGAGCGACTCCCCAACGATGTTGTGAACAAGACACCGGTGCTGGGGAACTATTTTCTGACTGAAGAAGAACTCTGTGCGTATTCCTCCTATGAGTTTGTGGTCGTGGCTGATATGGCGCTGCCGGAGGAAAACATTCTTCGGTTAGCAAAGCATGCGAAGGTTTTGATTTTTGATCATCATCTGCAACCACTCATCCCTGGGGTGTTTCATCACAATCCGATCGGGCAAGGAAAAGACCCATTGTTGTATCCTTCTGCAAGCTGGATCGTGAACGAGTACCTTGGGAATCCTGTGAATCTGTTTGCGGTGCTTGGGATCATTGGTGATCATGAACAGCGCATTTGGAAAAACACGGTCTTCTCTCAGGTAATATCTGATTTTTGTTCAACGCAGCAGGTGAGTTTTGAGGAGCTTCTTACCATGGTGTATCTCCTTGACTCGAGCTATAAGGTCGGTGATCGCAGGGCTGTTGAAGAGGCACCCCACCTGCTATCTAGTTATACGGATGCTCACATGATTCTTCACAATGAACAATGGAAGAACAACCTAAGTGTCCTTGAAAAAGAAAT
>JBAZLE010000198.1:0-3048 GCA_041650455.1 Thermoplasmatota archaeon
CATTGCCGAAAAAAATCGTACGTGGGATACTGGCGTGCCCAATTGCCACTATTGGGTGTATGGAGATGTCCATCTGCACTTTCCTAGGAAACCGTGGGTTGTTGTCCAAGGATAACCAGATTCGCCATCAAAAATTCGTCCGCTGGTGGTATATCAACTGTATTGGTTTTGTCAAGCAGAAACACGAAGGTATGGTCAATGGCAACAGTATTACGTTCCATCTGAAAAACAATGTTTGGATAGATTATGAACTCGCTGGTGAATATGAAAGAATGGTTAAATCTATACATCTCAGGCGCCATCTTCAGGAACAGTACGCATATGGACGGTACAGACAATTACACCAAAATGGGTGGATGTCGTCTTTACCTTTGATGGTTCTCCTCAAAGTGGTTCGTGCGTTATCACCCACTGTGGTTGAGCGAAAAATTACGTTGCTGATTTGAGCATTCTTCCGGTGACGAGTTGCAGGAACCCAATTGCCATGACAACGTCTGCCATCACCTGAAGAACCAGTGCTAATCTCCAATCAAACCAGCGAGATCCAACCGTATAGATGGATGATACCGTTGCCCACATAAGATTCCAGAGCAAACCCATACCAGAAACGAAATCTGGTATTCCCAATTCACCAGCATTCGAGTTCTTAACACTTGCCGTTGAACTACTTTCATTATCATATGCCTCTGACAAATTCTCACCACTGAGGTTGACACCGATGTAATCCAAATCGCTCCCCGTATAGTTGAACATTAGAGCTTTCTCGGTATCCGTCATAGGTACGAACGTCCAGTTACCAGCCAACTTCATGTTGGGATATGCCGTCATCATCGGGTTCAATACCATCATGATAGCTAATCCTACGTTGAAAGCTGTAACAAAGTATATGATGGTCAATCCCCGCACGACGATCCCTCGTAGTACTATTCGACTTGCACTATATTAAATGTGTGATAAAAATTGAACGGGTTTAAAATTTCAATTGGAACTCTGAAAGCGTGTAACGTCCAAGTTTTTTTCCAGTTTTGAAATCGATAACATCGATGAAGATTTTATTATCGATGGCGTCCTGAACATCCTTTACCGAAAACATTTTTGTCGGTGTTATCACCTTGAACACCAACTTGTTTTGACTGTTTCGTTTCGTCATTGTTCACCCCTCAGTATGCATCCTTCATGATGCGCACGAATATCACCGCGAAACAAATCGCGAACATTGATCCTATTGCTGTCAACGCCTCTGCTGGGAACAGATATGACCACACGGCGGACGATATAATACCAATGACCAATGGAAGGGTAACATCTCCCGTACGAATCCATACCATAGCTAAATAGGTGAGCCATATGATAAGGAATATCCAATAGCTGAACACTGACATCAGTGGTGCAGTCAACGAATACACGAATCCATAGGTACTGAAATTACCTTCCTCGCAAATATCTGACATCCAGTACTTCGTATAGGTACCATTGCACACGTCATATGACGAGACGATACCAGTGCTGGTTGTTGTCGTGATGTAATGCGTCTTGTTTTCCCAATCGAAACCAGTTGCATTGGTTACGAGGAGCCGTACCGTATACGCACCAGGTAACGTGTACTGGTGTGTTGGGTTCGCCAGCGCTGCGGATGTTGTATTGAACCAGGAACCGTCCCCGAAACTCCAGTTCCACATCTGGCACTGGTAACAGTTCGATGCATCAGTGAAGAATATTGCCAATGGAGTTGGACCACTCGTTGCATTTGCACTGAACGCTGCAACGGGATTCATGATAGTTTCCGCATCAACGACGGTAACGTAGCTTGTGCGGTTGCGGAACATGTAGTTCACGCTATCGTTTGTCGTGCGTAGTTTGATCGTGTACGTGCCGGGAGTCGAATAGACGTGGGTTGGGTTCTGGGAATATGAACCAATATGCATATCACCGACAGCGTCTCCAACTCCATCGCCAAAGTCCCAATACCATGCCGTTGGCGTATCGTTGCTCGATGCGTCGGTAAAGGTAACGGTCAACGGGTCGTCACCATAGAGTGGTGTTGCAGTGAAATCTGCGGTGAATGGATATGTCGTAATGTATGCAACTTCTGTCTTGTTATCCCACCCATAGATACCAGAAACATTCAAAATAACCGTTATACTCTCACCGGGTTCGTCAAACGTCATAACGGGATTCTGTTCGCTCGACGTTTGTCCATCACTGAACGCCCATGACCACGTATCGATATACGACCCCGTTGAACTATCGGTGAATGTGACGACGAGTGGTGCTTCTCCAGCCAGGATGTTTGCCGAGAAGTCTGCGATTGGAGCAGACCCCCCACTCACCAACGCGGTGATGTAATCAGTCTTGTTTTCCCAATCAGACCCAGACGCGTTCACTACCAACAATTTGACATCCCACGCACCCTGAATAGTGTATTCATGCGTCACGTTTCTGCTCAATGCACCAACAGCAGTGCGATTTGTCCATGTATTGTCGTCTTCGAAGTACCAGCACCAGATATAATCACTGTACCCATACATGTCAGCAGTGACGGTCGACGTATCGTTAAACTGGACAACAAACGAAACAGTACCAGATGTCACGTTCGATGTAAAACTCGCTACAGGTGCCGATGCGTTGGTTACCGTGATGTAGTTGGTCTTGTTTTCCCACACACCATTGGTATAGAGTCTAACGGTATACGTTCCACCAGTATCGTACGTGTGAACAGGATTCTGTAGGTTCGGATCAATGGATGTATCACCATCGCCAAAGTCCCAGTACCACGATGATGGTTCTCCTGATGACGTATCATTGAACTGAACAACAAGTGGCGCGATACCTGAAGTGACGTTCGACGTGAAGTTAGCTGTAGCACCGGATACCGTAATGTAATCAGACCGTATCAACCACGATGACAATCCCGATGATGTGTTGGAAACGTAGAGACTGGCGGTATATGTTCCGGCAGTATCATAGGTATACTCGAACGATTCGGTGTAATTGGATATATTCATCGCTATCGTAACGGTGTCGTTGTTGTAGAGATACCACGACCAG
>JBAZLE010000199.1:0-3043 GCA_041650455.1 Thermoplasmatota archaeon
GAGATGTTTAAGAAAGAAAGTGGTGCAATCGACATGGTATCGCTCATTCTGACGGTAGTTATTGCCGCAGTCACCATGATGGTCGGCCTCGTGGTCGTAGCCAACATGGAGTCGAGCATGCCCTCGATCGCTACGTCCGTACTCTCGACCTCGCTGTCGTCAGTCCTTACGAACACCGGAACCGCCTTTAATTTCCTGGCGCTCGGTCTGTTCGTCCTCGCGGCTGTCTTCATAATCGGCATCGTGGCAGGAGTGCTTGGGAAGTCCGATTAAGTCGGACTCCTCCACAAATATTTTAGGTTGAGCGGGTTGAACACCTGAATGGGTGGGGGTGGGATACCCCTTCCAAATTCTTACTTGTGTAAATGTAACGATTTTAAGATCCTATATGTTTCATATTTACGATTTAAATAGATGGTGGCACCGTTGTATAACCAATCACAAACAGTAACAACCTGGTTCGCACCAGGTACTCTAACGTAACATTGCCCATTATCACGATTTGAATGATACGTAATTCCAGAACGAACTCCCAATTCTTTAAATAAGATATCTTTGACATGGATGCTGAAATCATACGTGGACAATATTGTCCATTCTGGACTCGAACGTGGATAATGATTCAGCGCAAGTGATCCATCACCATCAAAATATCCACGAACGAAATGGTTATGCAATCCATCTCCAAGAAATTCTGGGTAATTCAGAACTTTCGTTTTCCTCTGGACACAACCCAGTTCTTCAAGGCGTTCGGATATGTGTTTACTGCAAATATCCATAAGATACGTTGGTTCCTTGTTCCATCCTCTCGGTGCTTTCTTTAGCGTTAGCGGTTTCACATTCTTCATGCATGAGAGTATCTTGTCCATGACATCTTTATCTCTATAATTCAATTCAAGTTTCACCTCATTTGCAAATACTTGTTTCGAATTATTCCATCTTACATTGCATCCGTCAGCGTAGAGTATGCCAAGCACGTATGCCTTATCTTCTCTGTCGATGACATCAAAGAATGTTTCATCGATGTTGTATTTTCTATGGGAAAGCGAAGGTGTCCGTGGAGATTTGCCACAACGTCGCAATATTCTCCCTATTGATCCGAAATTCAATCCAACATCATGCGCAATTTCACGGAAACCATATCCAAGTTCATGCAATTCCAATATACGTTGTTCAACTTCATCTGATACCTTGATACCAGTATTCTGACCCATACAATAAAGTCAACGCATACGTTTATAATCTTTTTGGAATTGTAGCGGGTAAAATATAAATACTATCGAAACGATGTGATAGTATGAAATGCAGCTGTGGTTCGACAAAGTTCAGCAGGTCAGGAACGTATGCACCATGTAATCCGGAAGAGCGTGGAATCCTTCCCACGTATGCCATCATCGAATGCGATAAATGTGGTAGGATGCAGCATGTTGACGAGGCTCTGCTTCAAAACATCAATTGTTCATAGTGCGGATACACATGGAAACCAGCACGATACGATTACGGCAACATGGTTCCAATATACCCAATACGGTGTCCAAAATGCAACTCCAAAAAATATAAACATCCATAGTGTATTGCATTGAACATAACCCTTTTTATCTCATCAATCCAGCAAAATGTTGTTGTATTTGTTGCAAGTGCCGTTGGTACCGTGTCCATTCGTATACCAGAAAGAATCCGAGGAAACACAATACACTCAACCCATATATCGCATCGATCGTCCATGATATGATACCCATTAGAGGTGTCACCATGAGTAATAATAGTCCTACACTGATGTTATGATCCGTGATGTAATAGAGTGCCCGAAGCGCTCCGATGGAACCAATCACGAGGAAATTACCAATATAGAAATTAGCTGTCCATCCAAATATCGTATATCCAACGATGGTGATGCATAGCAGGCTTGCACATCCGAGAATGGTTGCCGCGTATTCTGGCGTCACATCATATCCAACGCCCCAATATTCAACACCCTTATATATCAACCCTAATATGAGAGGAGCGAGTGTTAGGTACGATGGTGAGAGTGGGGCAATGAATATACCGGCGATATATCCAAACGTCGCAAACCGTTCTCGAACACCTGGGTTTTCATGAAAGTACAGGCTAAATGCAATTGATGCGCATAGTGCGAGAATTACGGAATAGGAGATATCGATAATGGCATCGATGGTATACCCGAGTCCGTAGAGTATGAGAACAAAAATCGGCACTGATATCAGTTCCATGCCATATCCGAGAGTTGATAATCGCATACCAATCACACTGCAAATCGAATATTGCGCATGACGCACCATTCATACACGAGTTGGCATCCCAGGTAACAAAAAATGAAGGATCCACATATCCATCCAGCATCATATGCAACGGAAGTTACCACCCAGAAAGCCGCCGTCATAACCAAGGACAACCATCCACACACAGGATTATTGCTGACACGATATGTTAACAACGCCACCAATAACACGGTGGCAATAACGATGGCAATAAAAAAACTCATCGTATTTCCCATGATAGCATAACAGACGATGATGAATGATGCCATCGATGCGCATTCAATGATCGTTGCAACGACTTCTGGCGTCACGTCACTATCCTGATACCGATGTTCGACAAATTTATATATCAATCCCATTATAACGCCGATACAAGCAACGTACTGTTCCGAATCCATGATGATGATAAACAAAGCGCCTACATACGGCAACCATCCCAAAAGAAATCTATTGCGGTCCCGATGAAAAATAACCTGAAAAATAACCGCAATTGTTAATGAAAATAGCGTGCCAAACAACCCACCAAAAATAACCATGTTGATGACATCGTCGTTCAACCCCACGGACATCAATACGAGGGTGTAGGCTATCGGTGTCATCAATTCGATACCACACACCAACGTCGATACGCGCATACGCTACTCGTGCGCACGCACGTGCCCGTGCTCACTGGTGCGCGAATCGAGTTCATCAATGCGGCGACGCAACCGTTCGAATTCAGATGCAATGTCGCGATGTTCGTCGATATTCTTGATACGCTTTCG
>JBAZLE010000200.1:0-2999 GCA_041650455.1 Thermoplasmatota archaeon
ATTGGTTTTATGACGGTGTTTCCCCGTACTTCATGGTCGTACTGGCGGATGACCCATTCTTTGGATGCGATATTCGGGGAGGATACTAGTTTTTGTAACGCGTTATTCAGATCAGGTTGCGGGAAAGATTTCTCTGCAACATCCTGTTTCTTAATGATCACCGGTCTGGTACATTTATCATACACGGGGCCACCGGTCATGAACTCCAGGTCCATCTCAAGGATTTTTTGTCCTTTGAGGAATACACGAATGATTTGCTCTTTGATGACTTTGCCGACGACTGCTGCGGTCACGTCCCATTGTTTGCAGATATGCAGCACGGTCTCGACGTTCTCTGGGGCGACCAGCATCATCATGCGTTCCTGGCTTTCTGAGACCCAGATTTCCCAGGGTTTGAGTCCTTCCTCTTTCAATGGCACGTTATCCAAATGGATTTCAGCTCCCATGTTCGCAGAGTACGCCAGCTCCCCAGAAACACAAGAGAGTCCCCCACCGCCGAAATCCTTGAATCCTTCCAAGAGTCCTTTCCGGTTACATTCCAGACACGCGTGAATCACCGGTTCTTTGGTGATTGGATCCCCAACTTGCACTGCAGACCTACTACTCTCCTCGCTCTCATCAGTCAGTTCCGCAGAAGCAAAGTTCACGCCATGGATGCCATCCCGCCCGGTCTTGCCACCGACGTAGATGTACACGTTCCCTGGTGCTTTCGCCCAACTGTGCACTAATTCGCTTTTTTTCATAATGCCGATGCAGCCGACATTCACTAAGCAATTCCCGGTGTACCCCTCATGGAAGTAGACTTGACCAGCAAGCGTGGGAATCCCGATACGGTTCCCATAGTCACGGATCCCATCGACAACACCTTTGAACAAATACCTGGGATGTTTGACTCCCTTCGGAAGTTTTTCTACTGGATAATCCAAGGGTCCAAAGAACAAGGGATCGATGTACGCGATCGGTTGGGCACCCATGCAGACGACGTCTCTGACGATCCCGCCGACCCCAGTCGCAGCACCCCCATAGGGTTCTATCGCTGAAGGATGATTATGTGATTCCAACGCGACACAGTAGTAATGGTCTTTGTCAAACTCCATGACGCCGGCGTCCTCTCGGGCGATGATGCGTTTTTCATCGACGTTGAAGACGTATTTTTTCAACGGAACCTTTGAGGATTTATAGCAGCAATGCTCAGACCATGCTTGGCCAAGCGCTTGTAATTCGATATCGGTCGGGTTCCTTCCCTGTTTCCCAAAATATTCCTTGATCCGCTTCATCTCAGGGAGCGCCAGTGCAAGCCCCATACGGTTGCTGATTTCAAGAAGCTCTGCATCAGATGCAGTATCCAGATGAACCTCATAGGTCTCAATATCCGCTCTGATTTTTTTGAATAAATGATCAAGTTGCACGTCCACTCCCCCTTATTTTTTTTCTTCCACCGTTATCTCATAATGGTGAATCACCGGGTTCGTCAGTAACCGCTGGCAGATCTGTTCAACTTCTTTCTTCACCTGGTTTTTCTCCTTCCCATCAACCAAGAGATCAAACGTCCTGATGGTTCTCACCTGTTGGACGTTCTTAAAACCAAGCAGATGAATTGCTTTCAGCGTGTTTACCCCCTCAGGATCTGAGATGCCTTTCTTCAGTTGAACCGTGACTTTTGCTTCGAACATACCAATCGCGCCGCCTTATCTGAAAATAGCTAGATTAAGGTATCGTTGGTCAGAGTGTATTGAGCATGGTGAGAACCTGTTTTTTAAACTCTTTCAGGGTGCTATTGTTCGGAATGACGATGTCTGCCTCTGCAATCACTTTTTGCAGCCCCCAGCGGATCTCTCGTTGATCCCGCTCCTCGAGGTCTTTGAGGTTCTTGCTGTCATCGGTCCGCCCCCGGGCGATCGCTCGTTTCCTGCGCAGCTCATCTGAAGCATCAATCGCAACTATGAGAAAATCGGATCCCAGCTCTTTTTTAAAATACTCGATCTCTTCCCTGTTCCGGACGCCGTCGATGACGAGCAGTGATGATGGTTTCAGGGTATGTAGTTTTTCCACGGTTCGTCTCGCCCAGATGTCCATCCCCTGTTTTTTCCGCATGCTGGTGGCGACGGAGCCAACGTTTTTATCGTTCAGTAGTTTGCCTTGTCGTTTGGTCTCCTCCCAGACCAGATCACCCATGCGGATGACGGGTATGCCTTTGTCTTTTGCAAGTTGCACCGCCTCTGATTTCCCTGAGGCAGGCATCCCGGTGAACGCGATAATCTTCATAGAATCTTCCATGATAACCTAAATAGTGCAGGGGGAGCGATTTGAACGCTCGTGTGCCTGCGCAACAGGGTCTCTTCGTGCCCTTCTGCACTCCTAAGCCCTGCCCCTTGGACCAAGCTCGGGTACCCCTGCGGATCTCGCGGACGCTAATACTATAACGTAATGAAAAATGTTTGTACCGTTGCTCCTCTCACGTTCGTCTTATTTTTTTTCGTCCTTCATGAGCAAGTGTTCACCATATTTCTTGTAACAATCCGCGCAGTATTTCCGGGCGATAAGGGAGTGGATATGTGTGGTGATGCCTTTTTCGACATAATGAAGGTCGTTTGGGAGAATCTGTTTGTCACAGTAGATGCACACAGCGGGGAACTGTGAGCGTCTGGTGACTAAACATGTTTGAAGATTCTTTTCCATCATCTCTCCTCCTAATATAATGCTCTGTTGAGGTATTAAAACTTTCTGTTTCTTCTCATTTCTCAGAGATTGTGTTAGGACAGGACATATGACATCCCCTTGGTATATCATGGCAAGGTCCATGAGAAACAAGGGTGAAACGTATGTACATTTACAGAGGAGAAATTTACCTTGAGAAACAGCACATTCAACCCCTTAAAAATGAGCCGAACTATGTAAAACAACGATATAATGCAGTTGCAGCAGTTCTTTCTCCAAAGAGCACAATAACACGACAGAACGCAGCTCATACTCTCAAAATGCAAAAACGCCAATTCCAG
>JBAZLE010000201.1:0-2972 GCA_041650455.1 Thermoplasmatota archaeon
ATCTTTACGATATTGTTTTAATTTTTTCTGTTCGTCGGCAATATGCTTCTTCAGGCGTGGGCTCCGCGTCGAAGGAATCGTGAGTTCCCATATTCCTATAGTTGACCCAAGCATGATCCTGTATGGAACTGGAGGCTATTTCTGCGTTGCCCAAATGGAGAAAGTTTATAACCCGTTGCGTCGATGGTATGGAGAATGATATCGCGGCGTTCTTCTCATAAAATAGCAAAATCCCAACGCAAACCAGAACCAAATCCAACTATTACCACACCAGAAAAAAAGATGAGGCGCCCCAACCCGCGGAAACCGCAACCAGCGCCGCAACCAGTTCCACAACCGCAACCAACCGTCCCAGAACCAACGAAGAACCAACCACACGATCCAAAAGACGACGGTCAATTGCTTCGATGCGGCAAGAAACAGTACCGTCTTGTTCTTGACGATATAGCGTACGAGAAGTTTGTCAGAGCGTGTTACGAACACAAGTTGCCACCAGGTCTTGCTCTCTCCGAGATGATGAACGCGTATGCCGATGGTGATATTACCATCGATGGTATTCCACGACAGCGCATCAGATCGTGGATTATAGTCAAAAGCTGGGTATTTGAAGATGAAGTGGGAATGTGTCCCATCTGCGATCATTACCTCGGCGAACCCATTGAACGGCAAACCTCAGTATCAGATGAACCCATAGAGATCCCGTTAATGGCACGCAAACTGATATTTGATATGCTTTGTGAGTATCGCCAGGGACGAAGTGGCACCACCGTCGATATCGAAGAGTTCTGTTCAGTATATGGGTTCAAATACGATCTGGTTGTGGAATACGTCAAACACTATGGGTTACCAGATGTTAGTGAAGATGTTGTCAAGGAAGCGAAACGTAAAATTCTGAAGAAAGAAGCATCGGTACCAAAGAAGAAGAAGAAATCCCCATCGAGAAACAAAACGTTGTTCGAGTGATGATGCCATGACAAACCCAGTTATACTTCAATTGTGGGTGAACCGCGCTCTTTCCAACGTTGATTTCGCCTATAATAAGAAATTGACGAGTCGAGAGTTATCGGATCTCAGAAAGTATCTACGAGACTATGGGTGTAAAATTCCAAAACTCCCTGAAAGAGAAGAAGATGCTGATGATGTGCTGCGCATGATGGTACGGTTTTGGTTGGTCCGTGAATCATTGACATCGATGTGCACGCTGTTTGGCGAAGATACGGAACCGTGAGATAATCGTGAGACGTTTCGTGGCAATCGTGAGATAACCCCAACCCTTTTTAAAGCCGCTCTCACCATAGTGGTTATGACCAATCCACTCGATGACGCACCAGAAATTGTAACAAATACTCCAGAACGGATCGTTCCAGAAATTGTACGCGATGATCATCTCGAATTGAATATCCGCGCTGCGCGGTATGAGCACGATGAACGAAGAAATACATGGATATCGATACTCATACTCGCGATAACCGCAGTCATCATCGTGGGCGTTGGTAACATGATGATACCCATCATCGATCAGTCCATCCAGAATGCAACGGTGAACACCGATATGATGGGATTCACCGATATTTTCTTGAACCCATTTATCGTTCTTCTCTCTGCCGCCACCGTCATTGTATGGATACTCGCACGATTATTAAGTCGATGTGAATAGAAAAAGTATTTATCGGTTGAAATTCTATCATGTGATAGAAGGCCGGTGTATTCTAACTGGGAAGGAGCGGCGGTGCTAACGCCGTGGGAGGGTTCCTCCTTGCAGGTTCGAATCCTGTCACCGGCGTGGGTGTATAGTTCAATGGTAGAATGGACGGCTCCAGACCGTCTGATGTCAGTTCAATTCTGACTGCGCCCATCAGCCGATGTGGCAGAGATGGATATGCGGGAGATTGCAGATCTTCTCGATACAGGTTCGAATCCTGTCATCGGCTTGCCCGTGAGCCGAATGGTTTAGGAACCAGATTCGAAATCTGGCGCTCGCTTTTGCGGGTACTCGGTTCGATTCCGAGCACGGGCGTGAGCCGTCGTGGTGTAATGGCAACACGCTGGTTTGGAGAACCAGAGAGTCCCTTTATTGGGCACTACAGGTTCAAATCCTGTCGGCGGCGTTATGGAAAAAGAAGAATTGCAACAAATGAGTCTTACCGAGTTACACGATGCAGTTGTATGTCATCCATACCGTCTATCGAAAGATATGGTATACGCCAATGACTATATTCGGCTCATCTATGCTTTTACTGACAGTTTCTGGAAATCGTTCAAGAAATCTGCGCAAGCAAACCGAAACTCGGCGCACTTTGTAGCGGGTTTTATTCATGAATTCAGATCGGCGATCTCTTACCCCAACGATGTCGAGTGCGTTCTCCATGCCGAAGGATGTATCGGTGCGATTCATCGGTTCATCGATACCGGACGGTTTGATGAGTTCTCGACGTATTACACGGGGTGCAATAAACTCAAGTGTGCAAACAGGGCGAGAAAATGGATATGGGATGAATCAGAACAAACGTATCATGCACAGTATACTGAATCCGAGCTTGTAGCAATGCTTTCAGAAATCGATGACTGGGTTGCTTCCCATGGCTTCGATGATTTTGGTATCTATTCCCCACTTAGTCGACAGTACTATCAGGATGAGCTCGACAGACTACGGAGAACCGGACGGTCGAAAATCACGTGAGAACTCGCACCGGACGAAGTGCTAGGATGGATTGACAAGCAACGATGAGTTTATCGACATCTTGGATTTGGCATTCGTTCTCAACTTTAAACCACGATTCTATCGTCGATGGATGATTTATCCACTCGACAATATCCCGTCGTAGCTCTGTACACCATTCCAACTGCGTTTCAATGCATGCGAAATCAAAGGTTGCGGCTTGATATATTCCTTTCTCAATCAACTCTTTTTTGCGGACGATGTCTTCTTCGATGGATTTATATCTGGGTGTCATAAGTATACTGATAAACAA
>JBAZLE010000202.1:0-2888 GCA_041650455.1 Thermoplasmatota archaeon
TGCACAGGATGACAGATTCCAGGAGGCTATAGGCCAGTATTCCCAGTCACAAAGTCAGCGTATGGCGATCTTTGACAATCCACAACGTGACCCGCATTTCGAAGTGACTAGAAAGATCGATTACCCGCATGTTTCTGTAATCCCTCATATGTTCCGTGACGAGGTGAGAGCATGCACACCAAGGGAACGAAGGTGGTACGAGGTGAAGATGCCGGCATGGTATGTCAAAAAACATCGGATGGTTGAGGATGAAGTGATCTATTGTGAGATGAAGTATGATCCTGAGATTGGGGCACAATTTATGGATACCCCGGAACTTGCGTATATTGTGATATGATCGACCTGGAAATTTTCACACTCACTCTCGTGTCAGATCGGCCCATTAAAGGAAGCGCTCTTCAGCTTCGCGGCTTCTTTGCAACGAAATTCAATGAATACATCCTCCTTCACCATCACCACGCTGACAAGTTTGTCTATCGATATCCCCTTGTCCAGTATAAAATCATCAATGGGACTCCGACGGTCATCGGCATCAACGAAGGATCTGATCTGCTGAAGGAGATATATCACCTTTCCCCCTCGATTCGCCTCGGTGAAGATGAATACCGCATTATCAGGGAGGGTATCGATGTGAGATGGATTCCATTTGGCATTGACACCACTTTTCGCACCTATGAATTTGTCACGCCATGGATTGCATTAAACCAGGGGAATTACCATGCATTCTATCAGACCAGGAATGCCGAAGAGCGGCGCGACCTGCTCAGGCGAACGCTTACCGGAAACATTCTTTCAATGGCAAAATCACTCGGGTACCAGGTTCCCGGACAAATTCGGGCAGAAGTCGAGGTCAGGCCATTCAAACAGCGATTAAAGGATGTGAATGTCATGGCATTCACCGGAAAATGTTACTGCAACTTCCAGGTCCCGGACTATCTTGGGATTGGCAAATCGGTTTCGCGGGGGTTCGGGGCTCTGAAACAATGCATAAAGATAAAAGAACCTTGATAAATCTATGCAGCTTGTCATCAATACCCGGGGATCATATCTGAAAAAGAATGCACAATGCTTCTTGGTCAAGAATGATGAGAAGGTATTCGAGGTCGCTGCGGACAAGGTTGATAGTATTCTCATCACCACGTCAGCTACCATTACCACGGATGCAATTGAGTTTGCCGTTTCGAAAAATATCGATATTATCTTCCTCAACCAGTTCGGAGATCCCTTTGGCAGAGTTTGGCATTCGAAGTTGGGAAGCACGACTCGTATCAGGCGCAAACAACTTGAAGGTGAAAAAAATTCTGTTGGATTTCGTTTTGCCCGGAACTGGATATCCAAGAAAATTGAGTATCAAATTGATTTTTTAAGAGACCTGAAGAAGAACCGCCCAGATTCAAGGGACTTATTTGATAGTTCAATTCAGAAAATGCTAGATATTCATCAGTCTCTTTCAAAAATGACTGGGTCGCTGGATTTGAAGAGGGGATCTATCATGGGATATGAAGCGATGGCATCCCAGATCTATTTCTCTACACTCAGCGAGAGTCTGCCAGAGCAATGGAAATTTAAAGGCCGAAGCAGGGACCCCGCACGCGATGCGTTTAATTGTCTTCTGAATTATGGGTATGGAATCCTTTATTCCCAGGTTGAACGGGCATGTATCATCGCAGGCCTTGACCCTTATATTGGATTCCTTCACACAGACAATTACAATAAAAAGTCATTCGTGTTTGATCTCATCGAATTATTCCGAACCCATGTGGACAGGGCTGTCGTCGGCCTTTTCTCAAGAAAACAGGTCTCTCAAGAACTATTCGATGTAATTCCCGGAGGCCTTTACCTGAACCAGGAAGGGAAGAAGGTGCTCATCGGCGCGTTTAACGATATGTTCGACAGAGAGATTCTGTATTATGGCCGAAATGTAAAAATCAGGAATACTATCCCCATGGAATGTCACAGGATTGCAAACCAACTCATCAAACCGGAGAGTGCTGAATGACCATGGTATGGGTGGTATATGACATTGTTGAGAATAAGACACGGAGCAAGATCGCCCGTATATGCCTTAACAAAGGACTATACCGCGTCCAGAAGAGTGTCTTTCTTGGAGATCTTACTGTCAACGAACGCGATTCCCTTGCAATTGAATGCGAATATGTGATCGATCCAGACATTGATTCGGTTTATGTATTCCCCATGGATAACGAATCGTTCAAAAAAGTGAAATTACTTGGCCAGGCGTTTGACAAGAAACTCGTTAGCGATGAGCTATTGACGAAATTTTTCTGACAATTATGGAGGACACTGCAACTCTCATCACGATATCGGATGTATTAGAATATTCTTTCTGCCCAAAATTCATTTTTTACATACATTGTCTCTGTATTCCGCAGCATGAAGAACAACGGTTCAAGGTATTGCGGGGGAGAGAAGTCCACGATGAGAGGATGAAGACAAATCCAGACTACTTGAGGAAAAAGTTGCATGTCATTGGGAAGGAGCTCAATATATTCCTCACTTCTCGAGACTATCACATAAAAGGTATTGTTGACGAGGTATTGTTTCTCGAAGACGGCACTGCTGCTCCTTTTGAATATAAGTTTGCTGAATTCAAAGAGAAAATTTTTCAAACCTATAAAAACCAGCTGGCGCTCCACGCTATTATGATACGTGAGAATTTCCATAAGGAGGTTAACCGGGGATACTTATGCTTCACACGAAGCAATAGTCGTGTAGAAGAGGTACGGTTTACGGATAAAGATTTCAGCCGGGCTATAGCAGTCGTGAATAGTATTCTTGAGATTATCGACAAAGGATATTATCCCTCCAAAGGAAAGTCAGAGAGCAAATGTATCGACTGCTGTTACAGGGCGATCTGTGTTTGATAT
>JBAZLE010000203.1:0-2834 GCA_041650455.1 Thermoplasmatota archaeon
GAGACGGTTATCTCTGTCCAATCCTGAGGTTCAGCGCTGGTTGTGGGGGTGGTGGTCACCTGAATTGTTGTTGACGCTCGTCCTTCGAGCATGACTGTCTGAGGCTCTATGCTGCTGACCCATTTCGTTGATGGTGCAGAGGGTTGTGCTTCGATGTCATAGGATTGTGGTTTTTTGTAGGGGTTTTTGAGGGTGATGTCAAAGATTGCGTTCTCGGTGAGGTCTATTTCTTTGATGCGGTCGGTGCAGATGAGGTGAACAGGTTTTGATGTGAACACGAGAGCAAGAATGATTATCAGGAATAAAATGATTACTACTAGAAGGATTAAGAGAACAAATTTGCCATCGGAGCCGAACAGGTCGTTCAGACCGAGTGATTGTGCTGCGGAATCAAAGAACTCTAAGAATTCTTCGATGAATCCCCCCCCGATAACATGGACCGTGATGGTGATGGTGGCGGAAGCGTCGCTGCTGCTGTCTGAGGTGACCGTGATGGTGATGGTATCTGAAGGTTCGGTGGCGTTCTCCGGCACCTCGATGAGGACTCTAGCGTCATCTGCATCGGTCATGTCCCCTATCCCAAGATTCCTGATGGTTGTTTGGGGGATCAGTGGCCATCTGTTCTCCGAAGACGCTGAAATCGTATAGCTATCGACGTCGTCAATCGCACCGGTATTATTATTTTTCACAACGAAATAGAAGAATCGTTTCTCTCCTTTGCTGATGTTGATGCTCTCTGAGTAACCCAGGATTTGGACGTCGTATTCGATGGCATCCTCTGATATTTCTGCGATGACTACTTGTCGTGCGATGCCGGTGTTCCCGGTGACGACAACCATGAGATCGATGATGCTACCGTAGGCTTCTTTCAGCACAATGGATGAATTGACAAAGACTGGAAGGTGGACCCAGCTATTCGCTGAGACGGTTACGGATGACGGAGTGACAATCTCCCATGCTCCGATTTTTTCCCGCTCGATGGTCCGTATCTGTAGGGTATCGTCTTTCAGACTGGTGACGTTCAGCAGATATTGAACGCTGCCACCCGGGATGATTTGTGCTTCTGCGGGGGTGGTGATGACGTCTTTGATATGGATGTTTTGTGTTTCTTCGAAGGTAACTCGCAGGAGCGAGGGGAAATTCGTTGACGTAGGTTGAAGTTGTAATTTGGTGATACGGGCGTTTGATCCGTTGCTCAGGGAGATTCCGATTCCTAACTTATGACCGTAGGCTATTTCTCTGTCTCCCCCGGTAAAGTTAAAAACAACAGGGGTTTTTTTCTTCCGGAGGAACCCTTGTAGCTCGTTTTTTGTCAACGTTTTTTCTGCTGATGCAATCGAGGTGTTGTCATCATACAGAGTGACGGTCACACTGACTTTTGCGGGGAGAATGCAGAGGAACCGATAAAAGTACAACTGGACGGTGACGTCGGTGATTTTTAGTATTTTATTTCGTTCCAATCCTTGTTCCATTGACCAGATTTTCGGTGTGGTGGCGATTTCGATTTTTTCCGCTGAGGAAGTGTTCGTCCCTTGTTGTGTTTCACTCATGGTTTGTCCGGGATGCAGGTAGTACGTTCGGATGTCTTTGTCCGATATTTTAGCAGGAATGGTGACGGATGAAGGATGGGCTTGAGAATCGTAGATGAGCTTTGATGATTTTATCGCGTTGATGAAATCTGCGATATCCTCTGAAGTAAAGTTTATTCCGGAATCGTTGCTTGTTTCTTCGAAGAGTGTCGTCACATTTTTTATTAACGCTCCGATTTTTCTTCGTAGCGGACCGAGAGTAATGTTGTTTTCCCAACGATTCACCATCCACTGAAAGGTCTTTTTAATGACCGGTAAATTTAGAATATCTAATGCAAGCGTCGATTTATTCGTAGGGATTATTTCGATGCTCACGAAGAGGCTATCTCCCGGGGAGAGTGTACAATTCACATCTGACAGGGTGATTGGTTGATCGTAGATTCCTCCGAGATAGGTTGGGGGGGTGAGCAGTACGGTTGTATTTTTTATGAGTTTGGGGATGGGGAAAAGAGATTCGATGTTCATCGTGTAGATTGCGACATCTACACTGTCTGTCAGCTTCTTTATTTTTCTTGTATCTGAGAAGTATAAATGATACAGGACATCACCACGGATTTGTACCGTGTCGTTGCCTTCATAGGTATAGGCTTCTGAGATGCGGTATGGGCCTGGGAAGAATAACTCGAATCCTTCAAACCCTCCGAATTCCCCGAAATCTATTCCTGAGAGGTTTTCAAGGTATTTGCTCATCCAGGCGAAGGTTAACCACGCGATCCAATCTTCTGAAAGAAGCGACGTATTTTCACCGGAGAGCCCATTTTTTGCTAAGATGCTTGGTGGATATTCAGAGTCTTCCTGTGCTGTTGGAGGGGTGGTCGTAAGAGCGGCAAAATCATCTTCCATTTCAAAGGAAAGTGCATTGGTGAAATAGAGGGTGGTGTATCCCTGGGTGTCTTCGGCTTGGGCGGAAGGATAGAAAACTACCGAGAGGAATGATCCTGAAAGTAGGATGACTAATAGTAACACTGCTCGAAGCGCTGTGTGCGCTGGCATTTCTTCTCAACCTCGATAATAACTATCTATCTTATTATTATATAAATCTTTGTTAACAACACTTACCATTTCTATTTAATTATAATAAGGATTATATTTAATAACATTATGGATGTGGTTTTCCCTGGAAAAACGAGGGAAAAGAGTACAAAAAATATATCACAGCAACGGGGTTTTCCGTAACCACTCCAGGTCACTGATGTACAGGCTTCGGATATCCGTTAGACCGTAGCGGAGCATCGCCAGCCGCTC
>JBAZLE010000204.1:0-2831 GCA_041650455.1 Thermoplasmatota archaeon
AGATGACTGCAAATGAACAGATCTATTCCTGGAAAGTCCGGGCTCCCACCTACAGCAACATCATGCCCTGGATACCCATGCTAAAAGACCAGCAAATCGCAGATATCCCCATCGTTGCTGCATCAACAGATCCGTGCATGTCTTGTACAAACCGGGTTCTTGTTGTTGAAAACAAACAAACCCAGGTCTTTTCTACAGAAGCACTGCATCAGCGTAGCATTGAGAAGACACGGAGGATGTACCGATGAGATTTTCCATGCTTCCACAAGTTCTGGCACAACTGTTCAAAAAACCATTCACGAACACGTTTCCTGCGAAATATGCTCCTTCATCAACGACGAAATTCATCGAGAACGTCACCACAGGGAAGGCTCAGATACACCCACCGATTGTCACCCCAGATCACTTCCGCGGAAAAATTCAATATGACAAAGACAAATGCATCGGCTGTAAATTATGTATCAAAGTGTGCCCGACAGAGGCGATTGAATTTAAGGAAGAGGAGAAAAAAATACGCATTTTTCTTGCTCGTTGCTGCTTTTGTTCACAATGCACCGACATCTGCCCTGTTTCCTGCCTCAGCATGAGCAACGAGTTTCTTCTTGCAGATACGGATAAATATTCAAAGGATTTAATCGTCGAGTAGAACACGTTGCATTGGTTATGATAATTTTTTACGATGCAAATATCCGAATAAACAGTGTAGAGAACCACGAGGCGTTACGTGACAACACCATCTAACGATATAGCCGATCTTAAAAAAACAAAGAGCGACCTTCAACAAACGAAAAAAATCTCCGGTTGGTTCCAGTTAGCAATTTTTTTCTTTATTATCGCTGCTGGCGCAATTTTTGTTGTCCTGGTTTATCTTCTGTTGACTCCTGCGCAACAACAATGGTATGCAGCACTCTCCGTAGCGTATTTCATCCCACCTGCGGGGAAAGAAACAGTAATTTTTATCGGATTAAGCCAGGGATTACCTGTACTCCCCTGGTGCTCCACGCTATGGGTCTTTGACGTCCTCGTATGCCTTGCCATTATGACCAATTGGTGGTTCTTTGAAGTAATCATAACCCATATTCCTCCCTTCCCGTTTCTTGGGATTCGTCGAGAAAAACCACATTGTTATAAGAAAACTATCTCTCTTAAAATCTGGTATGAAAAACTCCATCAAAAAACAAGACAAATCGAAATGAAGCACTATGGGAAGTTAATGCTGTTTGTTTTAGCCTTATTCATGTTTGTCCCGTTCCAAGGCACTGGTGCGATGTCCACCACCATTATTGGAACGTTTTTAGGACTTCGTCAACGAACAACGTTTTTCATTGTCGCAGCAGCCTCGTTTTTATCGATACTTGGCATGAGTCTCCTCTCGATAGGGATTATCCAACTGTAACTGACCTATGTTGAACGCCAAATTCTTTTCCACAACAGATGAAACGAAGAAAAAAAAGAGGAAGACGTGTTAGTGCTGATACCCTACCTTACGACCTTAGGCTGGTTCCGAGGAGTCATTGTCCTAACCAAACAAGATGAATAACGGCAAGAAGACCAATGTCACCACAGACATCAACTTAATCAAGATGTTCAGCGAGGGACCAGAGGTGTCCTTACAGGGGTCTCCGACGGTATCCCCAATCACCGTGGCCTTATGGGCAGCCGAGCCTTTCCCACCGAGATTCCCTGCCTCGATATACTTTTTCGCGTTATCCCAGGCACCACCCGCGTTCGCAAGAAAGATAGCAAGCAGAAACCCTGTCGCGATAGACCCGATCAGCAACCCGCCAAGACCAGCAAGACCAGCCCCGTCCGGCCCGATCAGGCCAAACACAATCCCGATAGTGATGGGGGAGATAACTGCGAGCAACCCGGGAAGGATCATCTCCCGTAACGCTCGTTTCGTGCTAATCGACACGCATCTTTTATAATCCGGTTTGCTGTTTGGATCAGTCAACAATTTGAACTCTTTAAACTGATACCGGACCTCTTCGACCATGCTATACGCTGCCTTCCCGACAGCACCCATGGTCAGCGCAATGAAAACAAACGGCAGCATCGCACCAAGAAAGATTCCAGCGACAAGAAACGGACTCGTTTCACTTCCCAAGGATAAGAAGCTGAGGATTTGATCAGATGTATAATGGATGGACAAGGAGACAATAAACGTCGAAATCAACGCCAGAGCAGTGATTGCCGCAGACCCTATCGCAAAGCCTTTCCCCATCGCAGCCGTGGTGTTCCCTACCGCATCTAAGGATTCAGCTCGCTGCCGGACCTCCTGACCCATACCGCTCATCTCAGCAATCCCTGCAGCGTTATCCGCAACAGGACCATAACAATCGGTTGCCAAAGAGACCCCCAGGACGCTTAACATGCCAACAGCTGCGATAGCGACCCCATAGAATTCAGCGAAATAATAGGAAAGAAGCATCGCAACAACCACAGCCAACACCGGGATAACCGTGCTCATCATGCCTGTCACTAAGCCTTTTATGATGACGGTCGCAGGCCCTGTTTTTGCCGCCTCAGCGATTCCCTTCACCGGTTTTTGTTTTTCTGAGGCGAAATACTCGGTGTTTAATCCAATGATAATCCCTGCCAGTAACCCAGCGAGTATCGCGAAATACGGCCCCATGTTCCCCTCAAGAAGATACCAGGTTGCCACCCCAGAAAATATCGCAACAAGAATAGTACTGGCAAAAAGACCGTTACGCATCGCGGAATACACATTTGATTGCTTCCCTGTACGAACGAAAAACATACCAAGAATAGAGGATAAGATGCCTATCGCGGAGATGAGCAACGGAAGGATAATCGCATTCCCTCCGTAG
>JBAZLE010000205.1:0-2819 GCA_041650455.1 Thermoplasmatota archaeon
AACAGACCGTATCGCTTCGCCAACCCACCGTTCCCCGTTATAACATGGGATTATAATTGATACTGTCGGGATCATTTACGGTTACCCCACAATGTTATCAAGGACTTCTGATACGATGCGTTTACTTGCGCCCGCAGGGAAAATATCCAGTCTCGGCAAATGGGGATCTTCTAACGAGAGTGCTGTCAGGATACTATTGGTTCTTGTTCCAGCCAATACATTCCACCCCCACCCCACAGTTTCCTGCCATTCGGTTGTATCCCGTAATGTAATACAGGGTATACCGAGGATATACGCTTCTTTTTGTATGCCGCCGGAATCTGTTACTATTTTCTTTGAATTCATCATGAGTTTTAGCATATTAAAATACCCAACCGGATCAATCGGATATATATTCGGGTAATCTGACATGTTGATATTGAACGTATAACACGCGTCCCTGAACCGAGGATGCATGGGGAATATTGTTTTTGTTCCATAATCGTTAATGGCCTGAAGGATCTCTGCCAGTGTATCCCGATTGTTGGTGTTGCCCTGCCGATGGATTGTCAGGAGATTGTACTCTTTCTCTGTTATCGGTACTCTCTTTTTTAACTGTTCGATAATATCCGATTTTGATTCTGCGGAATCTTTGTATTTCAGAAGTGTATCTACAGATACGTCACCGACTTTATATACCCCCCAGTTCCGGCCTTCACAACTGAGGTTCATTACTGCGGTTGTTGTGGGGCAGAGAAGATAATCTGACATATGATCTACTGCAACTCGATTGATTTCTTCCGGCATTGCACGATCATAACTTCTCAATCCGGCTTCGACGTGCGCAACGGGAATTTGCATTTTTACTGCTGCTAGTGCCCCGGCTAAGGTTGAATTTGTGTCGCCATATACCATGACGAGATCGGGGTTTTCTTTTTCATACACCTTGTCGAGCCTGATGAGCATTTCACCGGTTTGTTTCCCGTGCGTGCCCGACCCCACCCCAAGATTATAATCCGGTTGGGGGATGGTGAGTTCCTTGAAAAAAATGTCCGACAGGTGTGTATCGTAGTGCTGGCCGGTATGCACCAAGATTTCCGTGTGTTTTTTACGGATCTCTTTCGACAACTCCGCGCATTTTATAAATTGTGGTCTTGCACCGATAACCGATATAATTTTCATAATTCACCGTTTTTTCGCTAATGCAGATACCCGCTCTTCGATTGTTTTGAGGGTAGTTGTATTCGCGTGGATCATCATTGCGAAGTTCGCAACATCAACTGCCTCATTTGCGATCTCTTCGTTCCGTACAACCGGATCGTGTTGCGAATTTTCAAGGCATTCTGATAATTCTTTGGATTCTTCAGTGAGTCTTTTGAATAGCCAGAACAGGTCAAGCCCCATCCACCCGGAACGATGATCTTTCTGACGGAGTTTCCATTCCATTGCAAGCGCAAATCTCATAACATCCGGACGTATCTGGCTCCATGAAATATCCATAATATGTTGGGATGGTCTATCACACCATTGTTGTTTGATGACCTTTGATTCGCTGCAATAAGAGGCACACCCTACCTGTTCAATAATCAATACGTTTGGGGTGTCGAGGTGTGAGGGGATGCTTAATGGGCAATCATCCGTAATACCTTTTCCGATTGGTCTGGTACATGTTTCACAAATCTGCCGGGGGGTCATGTGTATCTCACCGTTAATACCTGTATATGTATATTATCACTTTTGGTCATGTGTGTTCATTTGTTTTTCTACAATGGTCGCACGACTATTGTAATCCCCGATGACTCCTAAGTACCAAAGGACGAATATGAATCCCGGTATCATCATACAAAGTCCTATTGTTACCCCAATAGTAGATCCTCTTATATATGCTGAAACACATTGGATGTTTCCGAAAAACGCGATTACTACCGATGTTATTCCTATTCCTGATTCCCACTTATTCCAATCCATTTTTATCACTCCTGTTTTTCACCAAACGTTTGTTTTTTGTGAGATAGTGTCATTTCTCATTTTTCCTTGACCAGCGGATATCTTCACATTTATTCCATACGTGACAATATTGTGCATATTCTGGGGAGTTTCCCTTACCCAACCGTGTGTAGGCTTCCATCTCATCGCGGCAAAATTGTATTACTTCGTCCAGAACGGTATCCGTTACTTTATTGTCATGCAGTTTGACCCATTCCGGATAAAATTTGTTGGTTGCTATAGGTTTACCTATATCCCGCTTTGCACCTTGTATTGGGGTAGAAGGTATTGGGTGCGGGTAGGGTAGATCGATCTGGTCATTGATTTCATGACATAATTTTATAATTTGTTCACATCCCCTCCATAATGCATGCTGTGCCGTCATAGTGTCCGGGGGTGTGTTTTCTGCTAGGAAATCCCATGTTTCACCCCCACATTCGGTATCACGGATCTCATCTTTTATCCTCTGCCAGTTTTTGAGAACTTTTCTCAGGTCTTTGACTGGAGACTTCTGCGTGTTCTGCATGGTTCACCTCCTGTTTTTTTTAGTTGAAGAACCTCCCCAACAACCCGCCCTTTCTTTCTTTTTCTTGTTTTTGTTTTCGCATTTCTATTATCTCTTTTTCCTCCTGTGAGGGGTTCCTCCAATATCGGGGATCATCGGGAGAAATTTGTTCACCCCACCGTTCTTGGTAAAAAATATAATCGGTTTTCAAATAATCTATCATATTATCTATCATTTCTATAAATTCTTTGTTTTCTTCCGTATCCGGTAAACGTTTCTTATATTCTACAAGAAACATTCTAAACGCTGATTCTTCCATTTATTTTCACCTCGTTCGTATTTTTTTGCT
>JBAZLE010000206.1:0-2774 GCA_041650455.1 Thermoplasmatota archaeon
GTATACCGTGATCAGAATCGGTCGATAACTGCCTTGGACAACCGTTGTCTGCTCTCCAAACAAGGTAATCGAAGTGGAAATGAGGAGGGATTCATTGTAGGTCCCATTAGAGATATAGATAGTATCACCATCTGATGAGGCATCAATCCCATCCTGAATGAACTGAAAGGGATGCTCGCTGGTCCCCTCCCAGGGGCCAAGAATATTCCTACCATCCACGTAAATGGTTGTTCTTTCTTTCCCAAACGACCTACCGATACTTTGGGAGGAAAATGAAGGTGACAATCCGATAAGGAAAAAGACGATGCAGACCGTAATGAAAAAGACAACGGTTTGTTTCATACGTGCTAACTTTTATAGTATCTCCTTATATAAATAATTTAAGGAAGCCTGTAAGGGAAGACCCACTCCGAATGCTTTAAATCTCTTTTCGATATACAGGGCTTCAATAACATTGGAGGATCTTGTTATGACAAAACGTGTGTATAATTTTTACGCAGGGCCAGCGACGTTACCCCTCCCCGTTCTGAAAAAAGCACAGGAAGAACTCCTCGACTTCCATGGGACAGGAATGTCGATTCTTGAGATCTCTCATCGATCCAAGGAGTACGACGAGGTGCACAAGAAAGCATCAGAACTGCTTCGGCAACTCATGGGCATCCCCAGCAACTACAAAGTCTTATGGTTACAAGGTGGCGCATCAACCCAGTTCTTCATGGCACCCTTAAACCTGCAGCAGGCGGGAAAACCTATGGAATATGTCCATACCGGCGCCTGGGCGAAGAAAGCAATCAAGGAAGCAAAGCTCTATGGCGAGGTAAAGGTCGTAGCCTCCTCAGAGGATAAGAAATTCACCTACATCCCCAAGAATGTCACCTTTAGCGCAAACGCAGCGTTTGCCCATATCACGGGGAATGAGACCATCGGGGGAATTGAATGGCAGGAATGGCCACACGTCCCGAATGATGTCCCTCTTGCCTGTGACATGAGCTCGAATTTCATGGACAAGGTCATCGATGTCAAGAAATTTGGTCTGATCTACGCAGGGGCTCAGAAAAACCTTGGGCCTGCAGGGGTCACAGTCGTCATCGTCCGAGAAGACCTGATCAACCGAGTCCCGGAAAACACCCCAACGATGCTCAAATACAAGACCCATGTGGAAAAAGACTCCCTCTATAACACGTGCCCGTGCTTCTCGATTTACCTCTGTGAGCTCGTCCTGGAGTATCTGAAAGATCTTGGCGGGGTTTCAGCCATGGAGAAACAGAACCGGAAAAAAGCAAACATGGTCTATGATATCATCGACAAATCAAACGGGTTCTATAAAGGAGTGGCACACCCAGAGTCACGCTCCCTGATGAACGTCACCTTTAACCTTGCGACACCGGAGCTTGAGGCGAAATGCGTCGACGAGGCGAAGAAGAAAGGGTTGATCGGCCTGAAAGGCCACCGGGATGTCGGCGGCATGCGAGCGTCGTTGTATAACGCGATGTCATTGGAAGGAACCGAAACTCTCTGTCGATTCTTGAAAGAATTCCAAGAACAAAACCAGTAACCCCTGGTTTTTTTCTCCTATTTTTCTTCTTTTTCTCTTTTTCAGTACGGATGTGAATACTTTCAGTGACCCTCTTTATAGATATATAAACCAAAACAGCCTTATCCGTATTAATTGACTTGTGTTGCGGGGGACATGCCAGCTAGATGTGCTGGCATTTCTGCCACTTTTCTCAGAACTCGTCTAAGCTTTTGGTCTTCTGATTTTTTATGAGTTTTTGACAAGTCTCCCATGACTGTCGTACGTGTGGTGGTAACGATCCAAAGCGGGATACCCAGGTGTGTAAAAATCTCTTAGTGACGGGATCGGAAGGATATCCGCTGCCGAGAGGAATCCTGAGTTTTGGTTCGAGTTCCTGTGCGATTTTTCGTACATGTTCATCCCTAGTGACCTTCGCAAGGATACTTGCTGCTCCAACAACTGGGTATCTCTCATCTGCTTTATGTTCAGAAATGATTCGGGGTTTATATGAGAGATGCGATAGGATGTCTCTCCCGAAGCGTTCTTCCTTGACATCGACGGCATCGACATAGCAGATATCCGGTCTGAGCTTCTCGATGATTTTGCTGTAGACGAACACCTCCAGTTCATTTAACGTCATTGTTTTCCGTAGATCATCGATATCAGCGGCAGGCATGACAATAAGTTCATAATTTGAGGCGAGCCTTTGTATCATCGGGGCGAGTTGCTCCCGTTTTTTAGGGGGGAGTTGTTTGGAATCGCAGACGCCTATCTTCACCAGTTCTGAGTCATCCTGGACCAGGACACCTGCAACGACTAATGGACCGAAGCATGGCCCACGACCCGCTTCATCCGCTCCGCAAATCATCACGGTTGTATAACAGGTGGAGGTAAAAAGATGTTACGAAATGACCGATAGGCAATTTTTTAATACTAGACCCTATTCAGGCCGTAGCGTGCCGCCGTAGCTTAGCTGGTGGAGCGGCTGATTCGTAATCAGCAGGTCAGGGGTTCAAATCCCTTCGGCGGCTTGATAATAATGTTTTCCCTGTTAAAGATTCTCGAAGTACTAAAAAACAGACGAGCTTTCTAAAGAATTATCGTTTTTAGTAAATCTAATACCGAGTTTATAAAGTAAGTATAAATACAAACAACTTTGTAATACAAAGTATTATATACTACAAATTACATATTATACGTGTTGATAAACATGACAGAAAAAATAAATCTTAAAAAAATTGAAAGAAAAACCCATATG
>JBAZLE010000207.1:0-2760 GCA_041650455.1 Thermoplasmatota archaeon
ATATCCTCATATGCGATCGCTGGGTCTGCTGCGAGGAGCTCTTGGATACGCACAACGATATGACCTTCACCCCAGAGGGGGCCGACCTCCGCCTCCGCGTGGTCCCACGAGCATTCCGGTTTATTGTTCCAGTTTGCAAAAAAACCACAGGATGGGTTGCGTTGTTGCGGCAAATCCTCGAAAGCAACGATACCACGCCATTCCTCTTTCCCAGTACCGAGTAACGGGAACCGGTCATCGATGCGACGATGCAGAAACCCAAAGGTTGGTCGAAGCGGGTAATACCCGGAGTGATAATACCCGATATCACCGTTTCTGTCCGCCCAGAACCAGTTATGGGATGAGACGATTTTACTGACGCCCTGTTCAAATCCGGTGATGTTGGTACATTCCTGAAAACTCATGACTCCTTCGATGGTGTGGTGCTCTTCTTTCCAGAACGCCATACGAGAGGACACCGCAACGCCACCGATGCCAGGAGTCCAGTGGATTGTAAGCACAGGACCATGGATAGTGCGATAACAAAAGAACACATGCGCTGACCCGTCTGCGTCATAAATAATCTCAGTTCGGTTTTCCATCTCATTCCAGCGGCCATTGAAGCGATATCTGGTTTTATTGAACGGATGAAGGATCTCAATGTAGGTATCCACCCCATCAGAAAGCCCGGAGGTGGTCGTCCAGGCGCCATACGTATTCGCCCCGATGGCAATCGCAGGCCCGACCCCAGGGAACGTCATTCCGCTGGCGTTGATTCCAGCGCCATGCATACCGACTTCGACGACAATCTGAGGGATGGAATGACCCATTTGTGGTCCCCCAAGCAGTAAGGGATTACCGGTTTCTGATTTCTGCGGTGCGACAACCCACCCATTGCTGCCGAAATGGGACAGAAGCCCTTGGGATTCGCAGAATTCTTTTTCTTGTAGGTCCATGGAAAGGAGATATCGGGCAGAATTAAGGATGGGTTGAGTCAAGAAGAATATCGGGGGGAGGAACGGCGTCCTGAATGGTGGACAAGTCTCATTGGATTCAATCGTGGTCGTTGCCCCTGGATCAACCTGAGGGCATGCGTCATTGAAGATCTTCCATCCAGGAAGCAAACCGTTTCGTTGGATCAGCTGTGCAAGAACCAACGAGAAGGTCAGTTCCATGCCACCTCCTTCACCCCATCGTCGGACCATCAGCTGACCGATCGCAAGGGAATCTTCTACCGTCCATGGCTCAGGGGTGATTCCTCGAATCAGGTATTCCTGCGGCATTTTCTCTTGCGGGTTTGCGATGGCTTCTTCGATATACTGGTTCATCCCCTCAGCGTACGCGATGATCATTTCTCGGTAGGGAGCTTGGATGGTACTAAAAAGTTGGGTGTTTTCCTCTCTGGTATATCCCTGGGTTCGCACCCCAAGGTCGAGGCTTGCATTTCCGATGCCAAGTTCACTGAGCTTCCCGGTTGCTTGTCTGCGGAACACATCAGCTTGCCAGAGTCTATCCTCTGCAATCGCATATCCGACCCCGCAGGCGAGTTCTTCACGGCTGTTTGCGAACACGTGGGGGACGCCATACGCGTCGCGAATGATCGTATAATTCCAGTTCTTTTCTAGAAAGTTGTTTTGCTTAACATTTTCTATTAATGGGAGAAACGGTTCAGACGAGTGGTCATTTTGTGCGGTTGTCTGCATCGGAATACTTGTTGAGAAAAGAAGGCTGAGAACAACAAGAAATACGATATCGGTTTTCATATGAGAATCAACCTCATAAAAATATAGCAGGGGATATATTTATAATATTGGTTTCCGTGTTCCCCGTAATCATAAAAGCAAGGAAGACACGTTGGACGCAGATCGCTTTTTCGATTCACCCTTAAGCGGCAGCTATTCGGTTTGTTCTGCTTTCTTTTTTGATCTGCGCTGCATTTCAACAACATCACGTTCATTGAGCACGCTACGATTGACTAACTTCATCATCAATATTTCATTATGCTCGAAAAGATAGATCAGGTCTTTAGTATGCTGGTCTAAGAGTGCGGCCTGTTTCGTCAGCTCTTCTTCTCGTTTTTGGAGCAATGCTATGGTTTCATTCATTTTCTCTGCCTTGCTCATCGTCAATTCTCTGAGGACCTCAGAGAGTCGTTGTGAAACCTGTTCGACCTGGTTTTTCAGTATCGATTCGTTTTCTTTTCGAATCTCGGTGATCGTCTGATGTTTGAACTCTTGGACGTCCTGAAGCTTCTTTATGAGTTCTTTGTATTCCCCTACTTTCTCCTGCAGCAGATGAATCTTAGAATCCTCCATCGCCAGCATTTGTTCAAGCTGAGTACATTTGTCATTAAATTCAGCAAGCTTCATTTGGAGGTACCCTTCTTTCATCACGAACCACCTGTATCCGGAGGAGAGCATAAGGAACGGTTGTTTTAATACGTTTCTTCTGCTTTTTTTCAGGGTGAAACGAATCCATCAGAGTAATTTATTTCAAAAACGAGCGCTGGGGAGGAGATTTGAACTCCTGAGGTGTTGTCACCAGCGGTTTTCGAGACCGCCGCCGTGGACCGAGCTTGGCTACCCCAGCACATATGTAAGGAGAAACGGTCAAAAGGTTAATTTAAGGGTTTTTTATATGAGTATCGGTCCTATGAAGGTAAGAGTTACACGGATTCCGCAAGAGACAACCACAGTTGTTGATGTCGAGAAAGGAGAAACTGTTCAGAGTCTGCTGAAGCGACTGCATCTTCGGTCTGATGCGGTGATTGTTGTACGAGAT
>JBAZLE010000208.1:0-2678 GCA_041650455.1 Thermoplasmatota archaeon
CCCCCGACGACACCTCCCTTCACGTCCTTCCAGTTACAGCCGGGCTTGTTCACATCAAATGAACGGGCAATCAGCATCACCGGTTCGGCATTGGGATCCCGTTCAGGTTCAGGGATCACATCATCCAGTGCCTGGACGAGGGCACCAATGTTGATCCCCTTCTGAGAAGACAAAGGAATAATGGGAGCGTTCTCAGCGATAGTTCCCTTGACGAATGCCTTGATCTCGAGATAGCTATCCATCGCTTCTTTCTGGCTGATCACATCGATCTTGCTTTGGACGATAACAATTTTTTTTATGCCAACAAGTTCCAGTGCCATCAGGTGCTCTTTGGTCTGTGGCTGCGGGCATTTTTCACTTGCAGCGATGACAAGCATTGCCCCGTCCATCAGTGCTGATCCTGAGAGCATCGTCGCCATGAGTGTCTCGTGTCCTGGCGCGTCAACGAATGAAACTGAACGGAATGGAATCCCGTTCCCTCCACAGACCGGGCATTTGGGACTAGTGGAAAACGCGTCGGCCCCTTCACATTTTTCACATCGGTAGAATGTTGCGTCAGCATATCCGAGCCGGATGGAGATGCCCCGCTTCACCTCCTCACTGTGCCGGTCTGTCCATGTCCCGGTGAGCGCATTGACGAGCGTGGTCTTGCCATGATCGACATGACCTACGACACCGATATTGACACTGGGAACTGTCACATCATGCAAATGAAATCGAACCTCCCTATTCTATATGAAATAAATAAGCACCAACACCCTTGTTTTGAATTTACACCGTTCCTGATTCATGCACCCGGACATCAAACGAGACATCGATCAGAACGTGCGTGGTGGTTTGCTATCTACTAAGGACTCTCGATTATTATTAAAGTATCTTGCAGAATGGTGAACAATCCTTGGATTATCTCTTCAATATTTTTAACCGTTTTTCAGATATGAAATTTTTTTTACAAACGGTCGGATGTGATCTTGTTCAGGATTCACATGCTCGGATAATTCAGAAAATGAAAAAGAGAACTCTTGAGAGTCTCGGTGTTTATCCCCCCCCTTCACAACTCTGATCGATATTCTTCAGTGCCTCTTGCAATCCACTTCCTGAAACGAACTCTCGTTCCTGGGCTATGATCTGTTTTGCATCCTCAATGATGGTCGTTGCTGTTTTTTCTATTGCGGTTGCCGGGATCAGCTGATCGATGCGGTACAGGAGGTTTGTTGTATCCAGTTCAGCAAAGGTGACACCCCTCGTCTCTTCGATACGAAGTATCTTACCGGTCGTCCCGGTCCGCGGGTATCGCACCCGCATTCCGAGACTAATCTCTTCTACCAGCATACGTGTGAATGATGCGTGGCTGGCAATATAAGGATTTTCCTCTCACATCGTTTGAGCGAATCCATTATATCCCCTAACCCTCTCTAAACGTATACGTGGACCACGGAGTACGAATCCCGGGAAAAGAGAATGATTATTGAACAGTCAGCCCCTGAATGACTGCAGATTCCGGAACATCAAATTCGCGACCAGTTCCGGAAATCTTGTATTTCCCGATTATTTTCACGTCATAGGGATTACCTGTTGTAGAATAGGGGACGATAAATTCACCGTTTACACTTGCCTGACGATAGGTGAATGTCCTTCCGGTATTACTGACAACCGGAACCTCAATGATCCCGTCACCCTTGATGTGAGCGCCTTTGACATATTCAAAGGTTTTGACATACTTGAGATCGACCGAATCCGAGCTGAATACATTGGTCGGGGATTCATGGACAAGCCGGTAGTGCCGGAGCGCCGGGACCGTTTCTAGCGGGGAGATAACACTCGGGCTGTATATGGCCGCATGGTACCCGACTGCTGCATTACTGTTATACTGGGCAGTCCTCTGCTGGGCATCGGAGAGATTCATGGGTACACCATCAATGATAATTGGTAATGTCACCCCGGTAATTTCGGAATCTGCATATACAATATAATAAACGCTGTTCGGTTCAGTCATTGAACCGTCAAAATTGTGGAGCCGGGATATCATTGTCAGGTAATAGAGCTGATTATTGAGAACGATCTGGGACAGTGCGTTGTTCTCTCCCTGCAGAAGCATGGTATCGTAGTAGGGAGCGGTAGCTTCAGTCGCGTTAAACCACGTTGCCATTGCCCAGAATTTCCCCTGATCCATCTCGATGTCGGTTATGATGTACCTGGTTCCAACCGTGTCAAGGATTGTGTTCGCGGTATCTTCCGATGTGGCCATAAAGTACGCTGCTGATCCGGTAGATCCGGCAACACCTTGCTGAAACGGGTTTGCATTGGGTATACGCTTTGCAATCGAAGTGATAAGATGCCCATAATCCCACCATGACATCACACCGTAGGAACCGTTTGGATACGTGAATGTATTTTTGGTATACATGGTGAGATAACCCACACCCGTTTCCGGGGTGTTGCCCTGCATCCATTCAAGCGACTCTTTCCAGTCAGGATTGATACGAATAGGGCTTCCTCCGGCATTTGTATAACTGTAGCTTACCGAGGTATAGACAAAAAGGATGCTCAGACAGATGATGACGAAGGTTATACCCACGAAAACATATCCTGTTGTGGTACTGGGATTGGATGCTTTCTGGATTTTTTTATGCTTCTTTCCTTTTCCCGGAATATCTTGTCGCGACGTTTTTTCTGAA
>JBAZLE010000209.1:0-2663 GCA_041650455.1 Thermoplasmatota archaeon
ACTCATTTGTTGAAGTCTCTGCAGAATATTCGGTCGTTGATGTAGAATGGTTTTTGTGCGCGATGTGCTGAATAAGATTAAGTGGACGAAGGATTTGGACAAGGTGACCGTCTGGTATGTTCATCGAGGTGCGGTCCAGAACACCAAGGTACTCTCTGGTGATGAAATCACCCGGATTGGGAGGTCATTTCTTGAGACAGCCACTGCGACCATCCCTTACCACCGTATCATAAAAATCTTCTATGGGGAGAAGATTGTTTTCGACCGATGGGAGATATGCTCTCTGCATAAACAATTATAAAAATATGAACTGTTTTCCTACATGGTAAGCAAGGAGGTAGAAAACATATGTCCCGTTCTGAAAAGACATCGGTTATTTCCGGTTTCTATAAGCTACCCATCGAAAAGCGAAGGGAATTCGTAACCCAGTTTGCGAACTTAAACGAAGACGATGTGAAGGTTTTTTCTTCAGGTCTTGATCTTATGACTGCGGATCGTATGATTGAAAATGTTCTGGGGATCTTTGAGGTACCACTCGGGGTGGCAGTCAATTTCCGTGTTAACAACAAAGAGTATCTCATCCCCATGGCGACAGAGGAATCCAGTGTTGTTGCCGCAGCAAGTAACGCAGCAAAAATCGCTCGTGTCAAAGGAGGATTTTCCACCACCTGTTCCGACCCGCAGATGATCGGTCAACTACAATTGTTACACATTCGGGACGTCACAAGTGTCGCTCAAAAAATCAAAGAACATAAACAGCAGCTTCTTGCTTTGGCGAACGCTCAGGATAAAATCCTTGTTGAGTTTGGCGGTGGCGCTAAAGACCTTGAAGTACGAATCCTTCAGAGCCCTCTTGGTCCGATGATTGTGACCCATCTGATTGTCGATGTTCGCGATGCCATGGGGGCAAACGCGGTCAACACTATGTGCGAAGCGCTTGCTCCTATGTTAGAAGAGATCACCGGTGGGACTATACGACTGAAGATCCTTTCAAATCTTGCGGACAAACGACTCGTCAAAGCAACCGCAATCTTCGATAAGGAAAAAATGGGGGGAGACCATGTCGTCGATGCTTTTCTTGAGTCGTACGTCCTTGCCTCTATTGATCCTTATCGGGCCGCGACCCATAACAAAGGGATCATGAACGGCATCGATGCATTGATTATTGCGACAGGCAATGATTTTCGAGCCATTGAAGCCGGTGCGCATGCGTATGCAGCGCGAGACGGTCGGTATACGTCACTGACCCGGTATCATAAGAATGCGGATGGAGACCTTGTCGGGGAGATAGAGTTGCCCATGGCTGTTGGCGTGGTTGGTGGCGCTGCAAATATGCATCCGAAGGCAAAACTCTGTCGAAAAATACTTGGGATACAGACCGCCCGAGAACTGGCAGAGGTTGCCGCAAGTCTTGGTTTGGCTCAGAACTTCGCTGCACTCTTCGCCCTCTCCACCGTTGGAATTCAAAAGGGACATATGTCCTTGCATGCGAAGAACATCGCGGTGATGGCTGGTGCGCAAGGCGACGAAATCGAAAAACTCGCAGACCAACTTGTTCACGACGGTAAAGTAAAACTAGATTATGCAAAAGAACTCTTAGGGAACATACGTAAAAAAGCTAAATGATACCTGCAGCGATGTCCTCTGGTTCTCGTTCGCAGAAGTAGCATCTGATTCGTACTGGGTCTTTGCTTATCACAAGAAATTTGCTTTCTACAGGTTCCCGTGCGTTCGAAATACAGGTTGGGTTTGAGCATTTCGTCAGACCAATCACTTCTTTTGGAAGTTCAACTGTTTGTTTTTTTACAACCTCATAATCACGGATGATATTAATGGTTGCTTTTGGAGCAATCAGCGCGATTTTATTGACCTCTTTTGGGTCTAACTCCCGGTTCTCTATCTTTACGATGTCCTTTTTCCCTTTTTTGCCATTCACGTTCATCAGGATACTGACCACCGCGGTCGTCGATTCAGGGATTTTTAACACATGTAACACCTGTAACGCGCGTCCCGGGGTGATATGGTCGATTACCGTTCCATCCTTAATCGGAGTGACCTTTAATTCTTTCATAATGTTTTACCACCTAATATCAGAGATAAGAGTGCCATTCTTACGGGTAGACCGTTGAATGCTTGTTTAAAGTAGACGGCATGGTTGGTCTTATCCACATCTGAGTCTATCTCGACTACCCGGGGGAGAGGGTGCATCACGATGAGGTCTTCTTTCGCCTGCTGCAGCAAGGCCGTGCTTACTTTATAACTACCGACTACCCGGTTATACTCTTCTGCGTCCGGGAACCGTTCTTTCTGGATGCGGGTCGCATAGAGAACGTCCGCCTCTTTTATCGCTTTCTCTAGGTTCGTGGTGCTGACCGGTTCAACTCCGAATTCTTTGCACTCCTGGATGACTTCTTTTGGCATCTTTAATGTCTCAGGGGATACCAAGGTCAGATTCGCCTTGAAGAGTGCCAAGGCATAGGCAAGCGAATGGACGGTCCGTCCGTATTTCAGGTCACCAAGCAGAATGACGTTCTTTCCTTTGATGGTCTTTTTCTCTGTTTGAATGGTGAATAAATCGAGGAGGCATTGAGTCGGATGTTGTCCTGCTCCATCTCCAGCGTTTACGATTGGTGCTTCGGAAAATTCTGCTGCGAGTCGTGCGG
>JBAZLE010000210.1:0-2661 GCA_041650455.1 Thermoplasmatota archaeon
AAAGGGGAAATTTTGAACTGGCCCAAAAAATCTATGCCAAGGATCAGATCCGGTATAAATCTGGAGTGGTATCAACCTCGGATCTGAACCAATCGTACAACCAATTGCTTCAGGCACAGGGAACTTACCTGGGATCTGTCATGGATCTGTTTACCAAGAGATTTGAATTGCAGAAAATGTATAATCAGTTATAAACGTGACGCGTGATGCGTGACGCGTGACGCGAAAAAGTCACGTATCACGTATCACGTATCACGAATCACTCGAAATAATCAAAGAACTTAATATGAAGAATTTAGTTATTCCAATAGTAGTACTTACGTTCATCCTCGCCTTCGCTTCCTGCCAAACGGAGCGTACTGCAGAAACCGTTAATGCGGAGATTACCCAGACCCGTAACCAGATAGCCGAATTAAACGTGAAACTGGAAAAACTTCAGCAGGAGTGGAACACCCTCCAACCTGAGCAGGCAGACAAGGCCATTAAGGTTGGCGTTCAACCGGTTGAACGAAAGGATTTTTCGGATTATATCCTCTCGACCGGTACGGTAGAAGCCGTCAAAGCGGCCTCCATCAGTCCGGAAATGAGCGGTAAGATCGAATCCATTCCGGTCAGGGAAGGTCAATGGGTCAAAAAAGGGCAGGTGTTATTGAACCTGGATTCCAAGGTCATGCAGAACGGATTGGCCGAAATGGAAAAGGGCTATGAAATGATAGCCACCCTGTACAACAAGCAAAAAGATCTTTGGGATCAGGGTATCGGTTCTGAAGTACAATATCTGGAGATCAAAAACCGGAAGGAATCGATGGAACGCAGCATGTCGACACTGAAATCACAGCTTGAGATGACCCGTATCATAGCTCCATTTGCCGGCCGGATTGAGAAAATCCTGGTCAAGGTGGGAGAATTGGCTTCTCCGGGGCGCGGCATTATCAACCTGGTGAATCCCGAGAAGATCTACATCAACACCCAGATTTCGGAAGCCTTCATCGGTACCGTCGGAAAGGGAGATACCGTGCAGATCGGATTCCCCAATCTTCCGGGGGTCACCCGGACTGTCCCGATCGATTTCACCGGTCAGGTGATCGATCCCCAGAGCCGTACCTTCACAATCCGGATCGAACTGTCCAACACCAACGCCGAGATTAAACCGAACATGCTGGCCACTGTAAAAATCCGGACCGACTATCAACCTGCAGCTCTAATGGTGCCTACGCCGGTGATCCGTCAGGATGTCAAAGGCTCCTACCTGTTTGTAGCTGAGGGATCGGGTAACCGGGGAGTGGCCAGGAAAACTTACGTTTCCACGGGTAGCTCCGATGGCAATTTGACTGTCATTAACTCAGGCCTGAGTGACGGCTGCCGGATTGTGACACTGGGGTACAACCAGATTAAGGATGGTTCGGTTGTTGTGTGGTAATCACCTATAAAACAAGTTATTAAATCGTCATGGAAGAAGAACGGAAGCAAGTCAGGGAGTTCAAGCCGGCTACTCTGGCATTAAGAAATAAGAACACGATATTCCTGATTGTTGCAGTTTTGACTGTTTTTGGGGTGATCTCTTACATCACTATGCCCAAGGAACTATTCCCGGAAATCAATTACCCGACGGTTTTTGTCCAGACGGTTTATCCGGGCAATTCACCCGAAGACATCGAGAACCTGATCACCCGCCCGCTCGAAAACGAGTTGCAGGCAGTGGATGGGATCAAAAAGGTCACCTCCAACTCTCTCATGGATTTCTCGATGATTTTTGTGGAGTTCCAAACCAACATCAACATCAAGGAAGCCCTGGGTGACGTTAAGGATGCCATCGACAAGGCCAGATCCGAACTCCCCAACGACCTGATGACCGACCCTGCGGCTCAGGATTTCGATTTCAATTCACTCCCGATATTAAACATCAGCCTGTCAGGTGATTATTCAACGGTTGACCTGAAAGAATATGCGGATTTTTTGAAAGAAGAGCTGGAACGGGTATATGAGATCTCCAAGGTGGAGATCAGCGGGGTGGAAGAACGTCAGATCCTGGTGGAAGTCGACCTCGCGCGCATGGAAGTTCTCGGGATTGGTTTTTCCACGGTTGAGAATATCATGCGCATGGAAAACCTGTCGCTGGGCGGCGGGGAGATCAAGATCGGGAAAACCCGCCGTTCGGTGAGGACGGTAGGGGAATTCGAGTCGGTGGAAGATATCCGCAATATCGTGATCCGTCAGGATCCGACCAATACGGTTTACCTGAAGGATATTGCCACGGTCACTGACGGATTTGCCGACCGCAACTCCTATGCCCGTTTGAACGGTAAAACGGTGGTAACGCTCAATGTGATTAAAAAATCAGGAGAAAACCTGATTTCAGCCACTGAGAAGGTCTTCTCGATCATTGAAAATGCACAAAAATACAATTCACTTCCTTCCGGATTGCGGGTGGATTACACCCTCGACCAATCGGAAAGTGTAAAATCCCAGCTCAGTGAACTGGAGAACAGCATTATCATGGGGATGATCCTGGTCATCCTGGTTTTGTTTCTTTTCTTAGGTCTGCGAAGTGCCGTGGTCGTAGGGCTGGCCATACCGTTATCGATGCTGATTACCTTTGTGGTACTGAGCCTGCAGGGGGCACAGATCAACATGATCGTTCTCTTCTCGCTGGTGCTGGCG
>JBAZLE010000211.1:0-2660 GCA_041650455.1 Thermoplasmatota archaeon
CGGAGAGTGCGGCGATGGGGGACGAACCAACCCAGCAAAAAACGGCGACCGATATCTCCAAGCGACGTCTTTGGTTGGGGATGGGGTTTTTGGCTCGCCATCTACTTGGTCCACACGGTCCATCTCATCGATGATTTCATCGAGCGTCAGCCAATGGTATTCTGGCAAACGCAATGTGCGAAACGTCCATACCCCATCAACGCAATAAAACGCTTCCGGAGAATCATCCCCAGTGACAACGTGTCGTATTGTCTGTGATGGAATGATCGATGGATTGATCCGCGTCGGACCCAATTCCATGATCGCGGCGATGATATCGGATATCGATGACGTGTCATGGAGCCTCAGTGCTACGATTGCGAATTTGTTCACCACCGTTGCCAGGAACACCATATCTACAACGATATCCACGCGCACCTCTTCGTCTTTTGAAATAACGACACCGTCCCGGAAACGCATGGTATTACCCAAGGTTCATCACCATCCATGTGATTGCTCCAGACCTGCCCCACCGCTCGATGCGGATCCCTCTGATGATCCTGTTTTCAATATGCGGCATCGTCGTACCAATCTGATGAGGCGTCAAGTTGGTATCGTGAGCAATGTGCTTGGATTTCATGTAACAAACCCCTCCTCGCGGCACTATCGTGAGAAAATAATCAATGATGGTTCTCTCAACGATTTTCTCCTCCAACTCCGATTGCTGCTGCACCTGGATGTCATCGCTCTGCATCCGATACCACGACTCCTCGCCACCTGAGCAACTCGTTCGTGACGAAACGATCCTCGGTATAACATCGCATACATTCAATGCACTTCCCATGGCAATTGATAGGTATGCCATGCTGTAGTACATAATCATTTGTAAACACGTTGAAGACGCCGTTGAATCCAGATGGAATCCGAACCCCACTTGGGTTTATCAACGGCGACGAGTAGATGATGCGCATGTTATCTGGGATGATGCCCATGTTTCGCTGGACGATATCTTTGCGTTTTGTCCACATGAGAAACCGCGTTTGCGGGAACCATGTAGAAAGCGCGCACAGGTTCTCGAACATCAGATCGTTGACGAGCTCGCCATGAGCGAGCATGCGCACGTGTTCACCAGGATAGAACTGTATCACCTGGTCCCGAGTAATACGCATTTCACTGAGCAAACTGGAATTTCTTGCAAACGCTGGGCGACAGCTTTTCCTGGCGGTGTCAAGGAGATGCATTGAGTAACAGTGATGACAAATCAAGTTCGGATTGCTATGCATAGATTGGCAGAATGGATTTGATCCAGGGTCTGCATTGATTGCTCTGAAAAACTCAAGTTTTCCAGTCATTTTGCTGATGCCAAGTCTCTCCATAATGTATCACTCAAATAATGCATCGATTGCCGAGACATCGTCGGGGTGTTCCGTCTCACCACTGTCCTCATCATAGTCATCATCAGAGTCGGTATCGCGGAAATGGTACCCACCAGATTGCAAACAAAATGTTGCAAACGACTTGAAAATATCAATTGTGATAGGTGGCTCGATAGGAAGCTTCCCGGTACCATGACACCGAGAACACGTTCGCTGATCCCCGAAAACCCTGCACATACACGGTACCGTTTCGATGGCAGCGTTGTACGATTGTATATAGGCATCAAGATGTCCACTTGCAATGATCTGGCGTATCTGCATTCCAATGACAATGGCAGCACGCTTATCAGCCCGTTCAAGCGGGTCTTCGCCATCATCCCGTGGCCGCAGGCGCGGGCAATATGACACGAGATAATTCCTGAACACCCAAAATATACCATCCGGAATTTCAAGCGGCTTTACGGGTTTTTTGTTTGCCAGAAATACGTAACTCATCGTATCCTCCACCCAGACTGCGTGAAACGATAACGTCGCTGATCTCTGTCGGAATATGGACACATTGGACGTGTACAGAGACCTTTATAGTTTAGTTTACTTCCACATTTCTGGCATTTCGTGTCTTTGATGATAGATGCTTGTTGTACAAACCTGTTTATGACCATGTCGAGGCGATCTGACATCTCGCTCATGGCAGTGAGTCTCGACCTCCGCTCCTGAAGTATCCTCAGCACGAGCATCTCGTCGCTCATCGAATGGAGCTCGTAAGCTGGTATTCGTCCCATCGTTTCACTCTCTCTTTACCAGGTTCGCAACAGATTCCTGATTGGCGATAGGATCGCCCGATGGTTTCGTGGAAAGAGAGATGGCATCATCTGGTTTTTCATCGCCTCTGATGATGCTCACCACATCATTGACGTGGTGATACATAGCATACACCATGAATGGTGCCGAAGCTATCATCAACGGAGCCTCCCATCCAGCTTCCATGAATGCGTTGACGTTGATTACGACAATGTGAAGTGGATTGAAATACCCCTTGAAAAAAACGATAATAGATAGCCATGCGACAAACATCATGGAAATGTTGCCATAGAGATTGGCAAGTCGTTTCAGGGTGGTGCGCTTCAGCAAAAAGCGGATGCGCTTCCCGATGGTAGTTCGTGACATGTTGTTTCCTCACTGATAATGTGCAAACGTTCTCCAATCAGCATCTCTTTGTTCTTTCCGCGATTTACACGTATCACAAACATGATTCTGATTCGGAGTCACATCGCCGCAGAAGAAACAGAGATTCGAAAGTTGAGT
>JBAZLE010000212.1:0-2652 GCA_041650455.1 Thermoplasmatota archaeon
AAAACATTAATTCCATGTTTTAATCCAATACAGAATAAACGTGTAAGGAGGGACTGAAATGAGTATCCAAGATAGCCCTTTGGATGTCGCATACCGGCAAGCCATGCAACAGCGATGTATCGATTCGTGTCTGTACGAGAAAGAGCGCCAAGCGATGTACGCAGTAGCGCTTAAGGCGGTCATTATTCTCATGGATAAGCTCCTGTCTCGCTTTGAGACACGGTTGGAAATGGGGAATTTCGAGTACATGGGTACACGGGGAATTGAACAGAATGTCTTTCGTTTTAAGTGTAAAGCGGGGACGTTCACCATCATCTTCGATGTCATCCCCGATGTCAAAAACGGCGGTGCTGAGGTAAAGGTTACTTCGACCGATATCCCGTTCAAGTTTCAGTTTCATCCTGGGATTTTTCCCGGGCAATCCTTCACCGCAGAAGGTCTCGGACGATACCGCGCATAGTACACAGTGCAAACCCCGCCAACATGGTGGGGTTTGTTTTTTTATGAGAATTCCCAAAATGCAATTGTGAGATATACTAAAGCTATGAAATTTATTACACGACTGATTATTACTGCTGGTACGCTCATGCTTGTGGCGTACTTTGTCCCCGGCATTCACGTCGATGGATTTTATCCGGCACTCATGGCAGCGCTATTTCTAGGTATTCTAAATGCCGTGGTCAGACCAATCTTGATTCTTTTTACACTCCCCATCACCATACTCACTCTTGGTATTTTTATCTTCGTTATCAATGCGAGTTTGTTTCTTTTTGTAGCATCGTTCATTGATGGGTTCGCCGTTTCGAGTTTTTGGAGTGCACTCATTGGGTCAGTCCTCGTGAGCATTGTGAGCTCAATTGCAAATAAATCTATTTCGTAGCGAGAACAGAGGAGGCTCGATGATTTGTGGAGGGGTGATGCTCCTGTACATTTAGTAGTTTTGAGTGTAGCATCAATAATTCTCACTGCGTTATGCTCAGTGCAGAACCATACTATGTTTATAGATGAACTGACAATTAAAGCAAAAGCAGGGCATGGTGGCGACGGCGTCGTTCGCTGGCGTCGTGAAAAATTTGTCTCACACGGCGGTCCTGCGGGAGGAAATGGCGGTAAGGGCGGTGACGTATACATGCGCGCGGTACGCGATTTGAACTTGCTCAGTAAGTACACCGGATCAAAGGAATTTGACGCAGGAGAGGGGAATCCTGGTGAAAAAAGGAGTAAATACGGCAAAGATGGCGAAGATTTATATATAGACGTACCCGTTGGTGCAACCGTGACAGAGCTTGAACGTGAGCGCACGTACACCTTTCTGACCGAAGGAGAGACACATAAAATCCTCCTCGGGGGTCGTGGTGGGCTCGGAAATGAGTATTTTAAATCATCAACGAACCGTTCCCCAGAAGAATCGACACTTGGTAAAAAGGGTGAACAGGGGACCTTTTATATTGAGCTCTCACTCATTGTTGACGTCGGGTTTGTTGGTCTCCCAAACGCGGGGAAGACGACTATGCTCAATGCACTCACCAATACTCACGCACGTGTCGGTGCGTATCCGTTCACAACGGTCGAACCACATCTTGGTGAACTGTACGGATTTATTCTTGCTGATATTCCAGGACTCATTGAGGGCGCGTCAGGCGGAAAAGGGCTCGGCCATAAATTTTTGAAACATATCCAGCGAACGAAGATGATTCTCCATTGTGTGTCGCTTGAGAACGAAGACCCGTTACAAGTGTACACAATGATTCGCGAAGAACTTGGAAAGTTTGATCCTGCATTACTTAAGAAGGAGGAATGGATACTGCTCACCAAAACAGATATTGTGGAACCAGAAAAAATTGAACGCGCCATTCGCGCATTTGCCACTCTCGGAGCACCCGTGTACCCTGTTTCAGGGGAAACAAAAGAGGGAATTAAGGAGATGCAAGACGCGCTGACAGCTCATCTGCAAGCAAAAAACACGTAAATTAGAAGAAAAATACGCCGACCTCTTCTATGAAAAAGTGTATGAGGATACACCTCATATTTTTAAAAAAGTGCTTTCGTGCTTATTTTAAGCCATAGTATTTGTACATGGTATAAAGATATTGACAAAATTGTGTTTCGTGTGTTTATAACTTGTCGTAAAGGATGGCAAACGGTAGTATTAGACACGTAAAATTGAAAAATATTGCTACATAATATACATAAAATGTATGTATCCGTGTGTAGCATCTTAAAAAATATATACATAATGAAAACGTATACACCAACAATAGGGCTCGAAATACATGCCGAACTCAAGACACACACAAAAATGTTTTGTGACTCTAAAAATGATCCGCACCACGCAGAACCAAATGTACATATTTGTCCTGTGTGTATGGGACATCCGGGAACACTTCCGGTCATTAACAAGACTGCGGTGAAGTATGTCCTCATGGTGGGGACAGCGCTCAAGAGCGAACTCGCAGCGTACACTGAATTCGATAGAAAAAATTATTTTTACCCCGACATCCCCAAGGGGTACCAAATCAGTCAGTACCTCTACCCACTTGTGAAGGGAGGATCATTAAGCGGAGTTGCGATTACCCGCGTTCATCTTGAGGAGGACACCGCACGTTCACTCCATGACCAGGGAGAGGGAAGTATCGTTGATTACAATCGAGC
>JBAZLE010000213.1:0-2651 GCA_041650455.1 Thermoplasmatota archaeon
AACACATTTGAGTGCAGGAGTTCCGGGAGAAGTGAGAATTATCTCGGTTTCAGAAATATCCATATATTGATTGTCTTTTATCTGCATTACGATAGCTGGCACATGATCCGGGTTTTTCTCGGTGGGAGTATTGGGTGGAGAGTAAATCGTCTGATTCTGAAGAGGTCTCTCGATGTTTATCGTCGGAGGGATCGGGTCGTAACCAATGACTGTTCTTATTATCGCTGTGTTGCCCGCACAGTCCCTGATATCGGCTTCGAAGTCGTACATCCGCTCTTCCAGAGTGTCAGGAGAATAGACGAGTCTGGCATTGTGGGTGTCCGAGACGATCAATTGCGAAGGCAGTAGTTCCTTCCAACCGACCTGGAATTCGTATATCTTCAGGGAATCATCGTCAGGACACACTCCACTCACATCATCTTTTATATTAAAAACGATCTCGGCTGGAATATAATTGAGATACGACATGTCTGTTGGTGTAGCGGTTACCATCGGCGGTGTTCTGTCTACCGTGAATGTCCAAGTTTTGCTGCCGATGATTGAATAGATGTTTTTAGCTCTGAGAGTCGCGGAATGTACTCCTTCATCAAGAGAGAGGGAATAAGACACGAATCCAGTGTCCTGGTCATACCTGGGCCGGAAATTCTTTCCATCGATTACCAGCATAATGCTGTCGGGTAATAATCCATAAGCGTCGAAAAGGCTCGCTTTGAATTTAATCATCTGGTTCTTGTCGTAGCCGTTCTCTGCCGGTTTAATAATCGTTAATTCAGGTGGGCGCCTGATCTGGAGGGTTGTGTTTATACTTGTCTCATTGTCCACACAGTCGGTTGCGGTTATGGAATATTCAATGATGGTATCGTAATCATAATAGTCCGGGGTTGTAAAAGAGAATGCGCCGGTGAACATGTTGTATTCGACCTGATCGGTAACATCCGAACCGTCGAAAATCATCCGACGAATTGATGTTTCACATATCATGGGAGACATATCGTCGGTTATCGTTGCGGTGATTGTCGGATGGTTGCTGGAAGTTGCCTGTGAATCAGAAGGACGGAGGTCCTTAATCTTTGGAGGAATACTGTTATAAACCGGCATTTCAGGTTTAAGCCAGTCATGGCTTTTCATGTATCCGAGTTCTGTTCTTTCAAGGGTGGATATGTCCACAAGATATGTTTTCTGGACGTATCGATTATACGAACCTGTTTCAGTAGTCGAATAGAGTATGTCCCGGATATCGGAGCCGGAAGAAGCATCGAAAATTACGGATGGATCGGGATTCGCGTATACCGGCACGGGAAATCCCAGCGAATAGTTGGTGATGGTGAGATATTGCCCATTAATTCCAAGAATATCTTCAGAACCGGAAATCCAGTCCATCGTTAATGCATCAAAACCTGCGTCTCTTACTTCTATATCGAAGTGCCCGGCTGACTCCCCAACTGAAGCAATATTCAATCCAGTTTTACCGGGGAAAAGCAGGTATCTACTATTAGGAGACCAGATCGCTTTGAAGTTCAGAGTCAGTGGAATCGGGATATCCTTAGCGACCAGAGATGGACCCATGGTTACTGTGTCACTATCATCCACTGATACTACAGAAAGCTTTGCCTTCCCTCCAATGATGTTGTCATCAATGTCGTGGAAGTAGGCAATCTTCTTTCCATCAGGAGACCATGATGGGTATCCAGCTTCTATCCAGCCGGGACTCGGAGCATTAGGGTCCATAATCGGTGTGGATGTCGCAGCTTCTATGTCAGCTATGAAAAGCATTCCTGGACAGAAAACACATGATGTGTTTGGATCATTCGGATTCATGATATTTAAAAGTCTAGAGAACACAACTTTTTCCCCATCTGAATGCCACGAAGGTTCGTCACCATTTTCCGTAGCTGTAATTGGAGTTGTTGTTCCCTCTGATATATCGAAGATGAAGAGTTTTTTGTTGTATGTGTATGGATCTATTTTTGTATATACAATTTGGTCGGTGCGTGTAATCGGAAGATCGGTTGTAACGGTTGTGATGTCTTCCGCATAAATTCCCGTTTTATAATCACTGTATGAAGCACGAATCATTGTTTCGCCTTCATAAACTGTCACGTTCGTAAACGTAGCGTACCCTGAAACGGTCACACTTTTATATCCATGAAGCTTCATTCTTTCAAGAACTTCAAGGGACAATCCCCTGAAGTCAGGTAAATCTGTGCTAACAAGAACGTTGATTTGTATTCCGTTATTGTCGTTTCCGTCAACATCATCATCCATGGTAAACAGCTCTCCGTCAACAGGATGAACGATTGAGAGTTCCGGGGCAATCATCGAGTATGGAACCAAATTGCTGGTTCTCCCCCCGACAACCACTTTCAGATCTCCAGAAATACATTTTGAAGGAACTGTTACAACGAGTGTGTTCGTTGCAGCCGAAGTCACTGTGCCCACAAGGGTGTTGAAATAAACCTTGTTTCTATCCTGTTCTTCGCTGAAGCCGGCGCCGGTAATAATAACGTACATTCCGGCGATAAGTTCTGTGGACGGCTGGATACCATCTATGTGTGGCGGAGGCACATTAAATTCTACTCTATTTGAAATTCTTCCATTTCTTGCAATGTGCAGATAACCGGACACCGCTCCAGCGGGTATTCTCACTCGTA
>JBAZLE010000214.1:0-2644 GCA_041650455.1 Thermoplasmatota archaeon
ATTATTCTCATGGGCCTGTTGACTCAGGCCCGCCTTACCATTGTTCTCAATGCAATGGATCATTCTATGGAATTTATGCAGTGCTTGTTGGTAAAGTTTTTTTTAATTTATGCCATTCTTGCTTTACAGATTTTATCAAAGAAAGCATAGATGCTCTATCCGAGAACAACCCATTCCATGGGGGTTAAGCTATGAACACAATTCAGCAATATCTGGAATCCCCAGACGTAACCAAGTTATCCAAGTCAACCCGGGACCTGTACCGATACTCACTGGGACACGTTGAGGAGTTCCTGAAAATATCGGTAGTCCCGGACGGGACATGGGAACGGTGGCTGTCCACCAACTTCCACCAGTTCGCCATGTTCCTTGAGCACAAAAAACTGTCAGGGAAGTCCATCCAGCAATATCTTACCTGCACCAAGATATTCTTGAAGTGGGCCGGGTTCCCGGTGGATTTCACGTACAAGATTTCAAACGAAGACCGGCAGGAAAACAAGCGAAAACATTTGGACCGCTGGTTTAGTGAGGAGGACATCGAAAAATGCCTGGAATACCAGTTCGAGAACAGCAACGGCGACGGGTTTCTGTACCGGATCGTTGTCCGGCTGTTGGTGGAAACCGGCGTCAGGGTGGGGGAAATTGCCACTATCAAGGCCGAGGATGTGCATCTTCACGAGCGCTACCTCTACGTCCATGGGAAAACCGAGCCACGGCCGGTTATCTTTTCAGACAAGACAGCATCCATGCTGGCCATGGTTGTCAGCGATACCATGCCGTGGGGAAATTCCACAACCATCTTCCCGGAAGTTTCAAAGATCAAGGCCGTGATCACCCGGATGCTGGAAGACCTGGGGTTGAAGAACGGGAACGATGGACGTGGCCCACATACTTTTCGGCACCACACGGCAACCTACCTGTATTACGTTGGGGACATGCGCCTGGAAGACCTGGCATTCCTGTTGGGGGACAAGGTAGAGACGATACGAGAAAGATACCTGCACCCCACGCCGGAAATGCTGAGAGCCAGAGTTATTAAGGCATGGGGCCATACATAGCCTCACGCTCACGCTTTAAGCCTTTCAAAAAAGTTCTCAAACCTTCCCATTTTGCCAGATCCACGCCGCAAGTTTCAAGTTTTAAAAGAAATTCCCTGAACCACTGGATTACCTTGTTCACATCCTCTCTTGACATCCCATCTATGTACATCCCTATCCCTCCGCCGTCAGCTCCTTGTGCAAAACAAAGATCTCTATATCTGGAGGGATAACCACAATCCCTCCAGGGTTAAACATCTGCCTGAAATTGTCAGATGCCTTCTTTCTTTCCTCTTCTTTCAGTCTGAGGAATCCATGCCATGCTTGCGCAGTGGAGAATTTAACAACGATGGAATCGCCACCAAGAACAACTGGAATGTTCATCTCTTTGATAATATTGCCATTTGGATCCTGCAACTGCATTGCTACAACTTGATTGTCATCCATCGGATACCCCCCCATTCACTCGAAAAGTATATGTGAACCAGTCTCCGCCGTCAGGATCCCCAGTGCGTCCGCATTCTTGAGTGTCACGCGCAAATGGGGATACCTGGCCGCCATCATCTCTTTGATCTTATTCTTCCGATCTTTCTTGTCTTTCGGCAAAGCCCCGAGCTTTTTCATCCAGGTTTGGGGTGGAACCTGTATTGTGGGAATGCCGAGACAATACAGGGTACTCTCTAAACTTCCACAGTGGCGGGCAAATTTAACCGATGCGCTCGCGCTGTTTCCCATTACATGTGTGCCTGTTTTCTCCATAATACAAGAGACATTGGGATGCTTGACTTTAATCTCTCTTAGCCTATCAACTATATCTGTCATACCGATAGGCATGTTTTCCGCAGACACAACACCATCGTCATCCAATAAAGCGAATCCACCGTTTAACCCAGGATCTATGCTCAGTTTTGGTTTCAAGAAAAATACCCCCTTTCATGACGATTTTGAGCTTGTTCTTTTGGCGTTGACCATTTGCAATTATCAGGAGTGTAATCACCGTCGTTATCTATTCGGTCAATCGAATGTCCCTTGGGACATCCCCCCATATCATCCAAGAACGCTTGGAAATCGTTTTGCCACTTATCGCAAACACTGATACCCCTTCCGCCATACCTGTTAAACGCCTCATTTGATTTATTATTGCACCTCTTTTTCATCCCACACCAAATCTCGTATTCCCTACTTTCAGTCATTCCGTGAGTGATATTAATTCCGGTTTTGGCGCACCCACAACTTTTCGTATGCCCAGACTTGATTTTTTGGCCAGTGGCAACAATCTTATTCCCGCAATCACAAACACATAACCATCTTGACTTACCATCTTTTGAGTTTTCATTATGTCTTCCAATAACAGTCAATTTTCCAAATCTTTTACCTGCTATATCAACCACTTTTACATCGCTACCGCACCCACACCCTTTGATGCCGGAATTTTTAACAATATTTGCGCTTGGTTTTACAAACCGATTGCCACACAATCGACACTCACATAACCAGGTTGCACTTCCACTATCTGATGCCCCAATTCTCTGTTTCACAACGATGTTTCCAAATACCATTCCAGTGAGATCCCTTACCTTATTCCCCATCACGCACCTTCCGCCTCT
>JBAZLE010000215.1:0-2633 GCA_041650455.1 Thermoplasmatota archaeon
TTTCTTCTGGAATGTTGCATCAAGGACGATGTTCTCTCCATTTTGTAAGGAGGAGGATGCATGCTTCATGACTAATTCATAGGTTTCATCAATTTTTTTTGGATCGTATAAGCCGGTATTGTACTGCTCATGGTGTTGTTCGTACGGATCGATTCCTGCGGCTTCTTTTCGGACGAGGTCTGTGTTGATGAGAGTCGCGTGATAATCGACCGCGATTTTACGTGCAATGGTTGATTTTCCCGTCCCGGATAACCCTGCGACCAGGAAAAGAATCGGTGTGTTTCTCCGGAGGTCCAGGGAAAAAAGTCTCGTATAATATTCGGATAATTCGAAATATTGTTTTGCAGATGTGAGCAGACGTTTCTTCGTTGCGGGGTCGATATGGGGATCGTTGAGCTGGAACCCATGAACTTTCCCCCGGACGAACGCCCGGTAGGATTTGTAGAAATTCAACAGAGTATACACGTCTTTGTCCCTGCTTTTTTCCACGTATTTTTCGACGAAATAACTGGACAGGTACGGATGATTGAGGTAATCGAGGTCCATCGCTAGGAACCCGATATCGGAAGCGACATCGCAGAACCGGAATCGTTCATTAAACTCGATGCAATCAAAGATGTGGATCGTATCATCCGACACCACAATGTTTCCGGAGTGCAAGTCCCCATGGCAGTCGTAGATCTTGCCGGTTTTCATTCGTTGTTCGAAGACATCTTTTTTTTGTTCGAAAAACGTTTCGACTTCCTCTTTGATGTACCAGAATGTCTCCTTTGGGACCGTGATGTCGATCATTGGTCGGGTTTGGTTGAAGTTCTCTTCGATGTTTTGTTTGACGGAGGATACGGTTCCGTAGTTGATGATCTCTTCTGTTGGTTCCTGTTTTTGATAAAAATCGATTAAAATCCTGATGAGATGGTCGATGATCTCCTCTGATATTTTCCCATGTTGAAGCATGTTTGTCATGATACATTTTTGAGGGAATTCCTTCATTTTCAAAGCATATTCAACAATAGGTCCTGTCCCATCAAGGGTAAGGAGATCCCCGTCCTGGGTGATTGGGAGGACGTCAAGATACATCTCCGGGCAGAGTCTCTTGTTCAGTCGCAGTTCTTCTTCGCAGAAGTATTTTCGTTTGTCCAAGGTCGAAAAATCAAGGAATCCGAAGTTGACTGGTTTTTTGATCTTGTACGCATAGGCTCCTGTGAGGGCGACATAGGAGATATGCGTCTGAAGCACTTGAACCGAGGTGACCTGGGGTCCATAAAACTTGGGATTGTTCAGATGATCAAAAAGTAGCCCCTGGTTCATACAGAGGTGGTAGACCCTGACTTTTTATAAGACTTGTCGTTCAAAACGGTCATTTCTTTTCTAATCTGTAGGCAAGCAGGACGATTTTGATACGCTCTTGAATCCATCTGAAATCTTCCAAAAGACCTCTTACGCAGGAAACAGAAGCATTACGAAAATAATCTGAATACACAAGACAAGGATGACTGAAGGAAGAAACATCTTATACATCCGTGTCGTATCTGTTTTGAGGTATTCGCTGCTTAAGACATTGCACAGATGGATTGGAGAGACGAGATACCCAAGCAGGGAACTCATGAAGATAAGACTTGTCAGGCCAAGAGTTTGTATCCCGGTGAAAGCGAAAAATGACTCGACAAGAGGATAAGAAAGGGCGACCGCACCAAGATTATATCCGGTAAGTGTGCCGAGAAGCAGGGGAATGAGGATTACGATCAACAGCGCGGGAAACGCGAGGTTCTGCATGGTTTCTGTGATAAGTACATGGATTTGGGAAATCCGTATCATTTCACGAAGAATCATGATACCAAAGATAGCGATTGCCAGATTCCAGGTGAACGATTTCTTGATGATTTCAAGATAGGTTTTCGTTTCGATGTGGAGGAGGAGATATAACAAAATTATGCTCACCGACACACCCAGGAGAAAACAGCGTGTCTCTGAGAGACCGACGAGTTTCAAGGGATAAAACAGAAGGGGTATAACAGGTGGGAGGATGAACATTAATCCCTGAGAATCCCGTTTTACAGCGTGTGTTTCCTGAGGAATGTTTTTTGTATAGCGTCTGAGGTAGAAGTATCCGATAAGAAGTACTCCGAGGAATGCAGGAAGATTTGCCAGCATGAGCATCTGGATGGGGACACCGGAGAATTTCATGCTGCAGATAAGAATCATGGCTGAGGAGATCGGGTAGATAGGGAACCAGATATGGCGGAACCAGATGTTCAAATAATTCTTTTGATTGTTCTTCAGGTGGTATTTCTCCCCTTCTTTGTCAATGAGAGGTGCAGAAAACAATGCCCCACCCGGGACGGGCATTAATCCGTAAACCGCAGGGATAATCGCTAATATACCCCCTTTGGAAAAAAACGTTCGTAAACTGTCGATAAGTTTTGTGATGGCCCCAGTTTCCTGCATTGTTTTCGCTAAAACGAAAATCAAGGTCATGAGGAAAGCAAGTTCAAGAGTCTCCGTCATGATTCGTTGTGTTTCAAACGAATAGATACTTGCTTCAATCATCGCCTTTGGGATATCGATTGGCGCGATAAGCTGAAGAGAAAAAACACCGACGATCAAGGAGCCGAGAATCAGGGACAGACCAAAAT
>JBAZLE010000216.1:0-2614 GCA_041650455.1 Thermoplasmatota archaeon
TTATGAAACGTTCCCGTTAGAAACCGGGACACAGGACGAACTGATAACCGTTTTTGAAAACGGAGGACTAATAGTTGACCACCGGTTTGAAGAGATCCGCAAACGTGCGGAAATCCGATAACATTTTAGGTGTGGATTGATGCAGGACATTGAGCAATTTGAACCATACGAAAGCCCCGGGTATTGTGCCCATGTGACGTGTATAGCATATACAAACTGGATTTATTGTGAGTTGGCTGAAAACCAAGAACGCACAGGATTGTGTTCTTGCAGGCGGTTGAGAGAAACCGGTAGATGTTTGCACCCGTGACTGACTGATAAATAACCGAGGTAAGATACCAATGAATATATTGTTGCACGGCAGAAAAGCCCAAATAACACTCCACCAATCAACAACAGTCGGTGGGAATCCCAGTGTAGATATTTTTGTAAATGGGGGTCTTCTCGTTGAACTTGATCTAGAAACAGGTGTAATCAACTGTTATAAAGAAGACCCGTTCAAATATATCTATTACACAGAACATAAATATTCTAAAGATGCCCTATTCGATTACTCACTCGTCCGGGTGGATGAACGAAACCAACCAATCCAGAAAAAACGCAAAAAATCTAAAACTAGGAAAAAGAAGGTCGTCGCGGAGGATACGTTTTTCCCCAGAAATCCAAACTTCTTGGAAATCATCGACGAATCATAAGTTGTTGAGGTGAAATGCATGACGTTACTTGAAGATATGATACAAATCAATCCAGAACGCAACGTAGTCTTTACAGCAATAGAAACGTTAAAACGACCGGAAGATATTCGGAGGTTCATGAAAGAGTACGAGGACTGGATGCTGGAAAACGGCGACGTGTCCACAAAAGGCCGGGAAGTCGAAGTTGCCCGGCAGAATGTGGGATACATCCTCGGATATTTCTCACCAGAGGCATATAAATTATGGTATGGGGTTTTGCAAGAAGTATCCCACCCCGTCTTCGGGCATGGGTTCGGCAGAGGCAAAGATCCAACGAACGAAGAGGCATTTAAGATGGGGGAAACAATGGGAAAGAACCTTGCGAAAAAGAGGGGGAAGACCGCACGCAAAACAAATTTAAAAAGGCATTGACAGCACGGGGCATATCATGATAAAAACCGCAAATGACAGAAATGGCAGAGATCATACCGGGTTCATTGAGTTGCTATACGAAACATCGATCAAAGTTGGTGGGAAAACACTTTTTATCCCGCCGGAAAAACGTGAAAAGATCAAAAACGAGGAGTACACCAAAGGGGAAAAAGTCAAAGTCACATATTCCGTGATGGGTGTAACGAAAAGTCATCTGATCGATATCGAAAGAATTCCATTGACCGATGAGGAAAAACTGCATATACAGGAACAACAGGAGAAAGACCATGTTGCGCAGCCCCAACAGCCCCAAGGTACTTCAGCAGCATCAGCCGCCAAACTAATAAATATGCATATGCACGTAGATAGTTCTCCGGAACCAGCAACATCTTCTGACCCGGAACTAGAAACGAGCCTCCAGCTCCAACAACACGTCTGGATGCCCGATACAGATAAAAACGAGTATATCCTGATACAATCTGTTCTCGCAAGAGCCGTCGAGATCATCAATGCGCATTATGCGGCATATCCTGATATCCTGAAAGGAGAAAAAACGTTGGGGGATACCCCGCTTGATGCACGGTGCAACCTTGTCGAAAAGGTTGCAGACCGTTTATACAATTACGCAAAAAAGAAAGTGCATGATGGAAAAACAAAGACTGCCCCAAAAAAACAGGGGTCAGGCAACGGGAAAGATCCCATCGGATAATCGAGATACATACATAAAGGAAGGCGAATCATGAAAAAAGGTACTAAAATAACCATCTTAGTTGTAGTTATCGTAATCAGCATTCTTGCATGTGCAGGGATATATGTGCAAGAAAAAAACAAAGAAAAACTTGATGCATGGTATGAACAGGTCAGACTTGACACTCAGGAGCTAAACAATAACCGTCCACTTCCCACCACAGATGAGATCGGGGGATACTGTAACTATTCATTAAAGGCATGTAGATACTATGAGAAACCGTATATAATGCATATGTGGAGTGGTGCGGGAAACGGGTATTATATGTATACAACAGACTCTTGCGGCGAATGCCGGGTATTTGACATGAATCAACATCGCAATATGTCCCTCGAAGAATATTTCACCGCAACTGCTGGCAAACTTGCACTTCCGGAATCAGAACGCGAAATCTACGAAAAACGCCAATATGATCTGTACAAGGCAAAAGCAATGGCAAGCGCACCGTAATATAGATAGGGGGAGCATCATGGAGATCAACGAAGACGAGGCAAACCAGATTTTGGCGGCAATATCATGTTCATATTTTGAGCAGGGAGGGAATATGGAAGAAGACCTCCTTGTAATCCGCATCAGGCAGGAGTTCCCGGATATTGCAAAACGCAACGCCGAAGAAAAAAAACGCACCGAATTGTGGTCTGTGGGTGTTGAAAAAGATCCGCGTGTGATCGCCGCAAGAAAAAAGGTTGAACTATCTATGAAAAATAACCCGGGAAATTACGACAAAATAAACGAACATATTCATGAACTTGACGATATT
>JBAZLE010000217.1:0-2610 GCA_041650455.1 Thermoplasmatota archaeon
CTATAACGGAGGAACAGAACGATGATACCGACAATGAAGAGTGCGACAAAAACAATGAGGACCTGGAGTAGGGGTATGGTGTCCTGGTCTGATGAGTCGTTCGTTGGTTGACTTTCAGAGAGTATCTGGAAGCGATGGGCAGTACCATCTGTTTCGTAGGTGTAGGACTTTGTGGTAAGCATATTGGCAAGAAGAGAATTGTTGTCATAGAGCAGGAGTGAGCTAATCGTATCTCTCCGTAGTTCAGAGGAATCCCAATGAAGGGTGATCTCTGTCGGGGTGGTATTTCCTGTTGGTGGTAACCAAAGAACAGAGAGATTCCAACTTGAATTGAGGGAGGGATAGGGTTTGAATTCATAGAGAAGTTTGTCATAGGGCAACGGCAATGATGTTTCGAACCAGGCTGCTATCACGGGTAAGATAGGGGACATTGGTGGTGCTGGGATGTCCAACATATCTTGGCCATCTGAAGCGTTTGTGTGCTGCCCGAACACAACTGTACAACTTGTTCCACCTGATTCATTCATGGTTAAGGTGAGGTTCCATTGTTCGATTGAGCCAGCTGCGGTTGAACAAGGGATGATTGCGGTATTTCTGAATACAGAGGTGTTGATACTCAGAAAACCTATGAGTATTGTTATTAGGAATACTTTACGTATAACTTTTTTTCTAAAGGAAGAGTACGTTTTCATTGTTATCGACCTATATTACCGGGTAGTATTTTTGAATAAATAATAATGATGTGGTTTTATAGCTTTTGTTCTATTCGATTAACTGGTATTTAGGGTGGCTCATCGGTGTGAATATTTGAAGAAAAATCATGGTTAAGTGTTCGGTTTTCCAAGCCTGGATGATCTGATAGAGTCGGAAGGTTCTTTCATGTACGATAGAGGGCTGAGACGTAGGCATGGTTATTGGGAGGGGATCTGACCAATCACTTTCTGCATTCGAAACATCTCTGGCTTTCACCCGTATCTGATAATTGCCTTTCTTCATCCAGGTGTGCTGTGCCTCCATGGTCTGATGAGACAGATACGGGCCAAGCCAATCAGAGGTCGTGTCATCTCCCCAGTCCCATTGGTAATAGATCGGGTCGTTGTTTGGGTCGGTTGTGGTGGTGCTATACGTGTATTCCACTCCGGTTTCCCCTGATGTTTCTCCCGTGGGTCTTTGTGGTGTTGCTGGGGGAAGGTTGTTCATGGTACAGATGATTTTGAAATTCTGAGGGATGTACGCGGGACAATTGAAGTCGTAATGATTGTTGAGGAGCATGTCTTTCAAGGGAACTCCGATAGCGTTGCAGAGATTCACAGAGATGTATTCGCTACTGGATACCTCAGCGATACTCCACGAAAGAGTCACAGAAGCAGGAGATGAGCCGCTCGAAGGCATCCAATGGACGGTGACATTCCATTCCTTTTCTGTATCTGGATAGTGCCGGTAATCCTTGCATAAGAGCGTAAAGGGGGCAGGGAGGCTATCGTTGAGCCAGAGTCGGACATACGGCGGTGTTGGAGGAGCGGGGGCTTTCGGGACATCGTAGGTATCTGGGGGAGGACCATCGTTTGCATCAGATGCTTCCCCGAATACCGCTGAATCAGAAGTCCCGCCAGATTCGGTACAGTTCACGGTCACACTCCAGATGATGCTGTTTGTTGTCTCTGCTTGAACCCTCTGATTGTACGAAGGGAAAAGAATCAGAAAAAGACTGATGACACAAAGAAGAAAGATTATGCTTTTCATTTGCTATCCTATCATCTTTTCTTTCTAGACGTCCCTCTTTTTCTACTTCCTACCACGTCGCTCCCCTTGATGGAGTACCTCGAAATGCGTGCTCAGATCTTCAGGACTCGTAATGAGAGCTGGTGGTAACCGTTTCATCAACGGTTACCTCCAACGAGGTTGCTTCTTCCGATTGTGACTGCTGTTTGGTTATTTCTTCATGATGCAATTCTGGTAAGCGAACATCCAATATCCTTTGGTTGGCACGATGTTGTCTGAGAGCTCATACATCTGACTCGTACTGTTCCAGCCGTAGATATACCCAAGTATCATGTGGTTCGATACCGCCTCATTCCATGTATATGTCCTTGTCGTGTTTTCGAACAGTGTTGCTGTTTTTGCTATCGATGCTCTGTATGGGAGCCCTATGATATCCCAGCCCGTCTTTAAATTAGTTATATGGCCTGTCCCATCTTCATTACTGTAAAATAATAATGAACAATCATGGATCGCCCATAACCAGTACCCATAACCAGGATCTAAAGAGTCGCTGAAAGTCCACCCACCAGAAGTATAATTATACAAAATGCCATAGAGGTATCCATCAGCAATCGCTTCATTCCACGTGTGCGGTCCACCAAGATAATAGACCGTGATTTCAGATTTGGAGATCCAGTCATAGCATGGAGTCGCGATAAGGTTCCAACCGGTTTTCAAGGTGATTTGATGTTCCTCTCGGACAGTTATTGTCACAGTAGCTGCGTTAGAAGTCGCACCATCATCATCCTGAACAGTATACGTGAAACTATCAGACCCATAATAGTTCGCTGCAGGTATATACTGCACCCAACCAGTTGTTGTATTAACACTTGTAGACCCATGAGCAGG
>JBAZLE010000218.1:0-2606 GCA_041650455.1 Thermoplasmatota archaeon
GACGGGATTCCCGTTACGGTACTCGCGGAGACAGAGGAGTAAAAAGATCCGTTTACCCCGGGTTGAGAGGCCCCCCCTCAAAAGTTGGTTCTTATAGGATACTGCCCGATGTGAATACGGCAAGGTGTGAACTCACCATAATGTAAATGAAGATTAAAAGCAGATTTATCTCTGCTCTTGTCTTTTTCTGATTCCACGGAGATCTACAATGTCTGACAAAGAAATGGAAGTCCAGCGACATGGGATGATGTTTCTTGTCTCCTCCGCAGGTATCACTCTCGTAGGTTTTCTTGCCACGATATTCTACGCTCACTGGGTAGGACCTGAAGTATTGGGATTGTATTTTTTATTTATATCTTATCTCGCAATCCTGGGACTATTCTCTGACCTGGGAATCGGATACGCTGCAACGCAGCGCATCTGTTCGGGGGTAGATCCCCATGAATTTTTTACTACCGGTCTTACCCTCCGCTTAGGTCTCTTCGGGCTCATCAGTACGGTAATTATTGTTTTTCGGGATTATTTTGCTGATCTGAACAGTTCGGGATTGCTTCTTGTCCTGCTCGCTGTATTCGGGATGTCTACGTTCTCATCTTCCATAACGGTTGCAATCAGCGCCAGCAACCGCCTCGGGCTTGCGGCATCTGTCAGCCTCCTTAATAACATCACCCGGATCTGCGTCCAGGTTGTTGCCGTCTTTCTCGGATACCAGGTATACGGGCTTATCGGAGGACTTATCGCCGGACTTATCGTGGAGATAGTAATCCAGGTGAAATTCATTGATTATCACCTGAAAAAATTCAGATGGGCACATGTCAAAAGTATATTCTCGTTTTCGACCTGGGCAGTCCTCACTTCAGCCGGTTCTGTGTTTTTCGATAATATTTCCCTGATTATTATCGCGTATTTCCTGCCCGTATCCGAGGTAGGGATCTTTGGCATCTGCTGGACATTTTCTGTCTTTGCCCTGTTTATCAGTACCGCGCTCGTCAATACCCTTTACGTGAAAGTCAGCCGGTGGAACGCGGAGAAGGACATGAATACCATTGCGGTCTCACTCTCTCGCGCAACCACCTACTCCCTCATCTTTGCACTCCCCATTCTCATCGGGGGCATCATTCTCGGCCACGATTTATTATACTACCTGTATGGTGCATCCTTTGCCACGGGAGCAACCGCGCTGGTTATTATCATCGCCATGAGGGGGATCCAGTCGATTCTGAACCTGTACACAAATTTCCTGATGGCAACAGATCATACAAAACAGGCGGTTGCAGGAATTCTGGCAGGAGTGTCGGCAAATATTATCCTCTGCGTTATACTCATCCCGTATATCGGCATTGCCGGCGCAGCGACAGGAGCGTTCGTCAATGTGATCATCAGTGTCTGCATAACCCGTGTCTACCTTGCAAAAATAATCCCGGTTTTCCTTGAGAAAACAGCGATAAAACATATGGTTTTTGCCACCATGGTAATGACCATATCCCTTCTCATCCTGGGATGGCTGCCTCTGGACCATAACAAGTTCCAGATCTTCCTGATGGTCCTTGTCGGTGCAGCAGTATATTTCATCGTACTTCTGAAACTCAACAAACAGCTGCGTGATGATGCATTCAGGACTCTGAAGATCACATGGATTTCATAAAAATAATGTTCATTAACAGGCAGGGTTGATAATTATGCATTCCGATTACTGGCAAATTATGAAAAAACCCGCATTTTTCTCTGGTGAACAGGTCCGGTCGTATGCATTTTTATCGTTGCCAGGAGTTCTTGTATCTTGATCCTCCTCCTCATTGCCGATGGCCGCAGCATCCATACCCAGCGCTGGGCAGAATATTTCGCTCTGCGGGGACATGATGTCCGCCTGATCACCTACGATCCGATGGATCGAACAATCCCGGGAGTAACCGAATACGTGATTGCCTCGCGCTGGAAAAATCTCTACCTTGCATTCATACCCCGGCATGGTGCAATAAAAAGACTGGTGAAAGAGATCAAACCGGACCTTATCCACGCCCATTTCATTGCAAAGTACGGATTCCATCTTCCTGATCTCGGTTTTCACCCGGCAATCGTCTCGGCCTGGGGCGACGATGTCCTCATCCTCCCCAAAAAGAGCAGGCTGATTCATCACTACACAAAAAGAGTCCTGGATTCCGTGGATCTCGTGTATGCCGTTTCCCGTAATATCGGGAACCATATTGTAGGTGATTTTGATATACCGGATTCAAAGGTCCGCTATCTTCCGTTTGGTATCGATACCGACTTCTTCTCCCCGTCACCCGATGCCGGAAACAGAGCGGGCCGCACCATTGAGATCTTCTCCAACCGGGGTTTCTTTCCGGTCTATGATAACGAGACGCTGGTCCGGGGATTTGCACTCGCGTATAAGAAAAACCCGGCCCTCCGTCTGACACTTAAAGGGGAAGGCCCGCTCGAACAGTCGGTCCGGGATCTGGTTACCTCGCTGGGATTGTCAGATGTGATCGCGTTCAGGAAAAAAAGCGCATATTCCGATGTCCCTGATGACTATCGTCGTGCACACATCTTTATCACGACGTCTGTCTCGGATGGCACTCCCGTCTCCATCCTCGAGGCGATGG
>JBAZLE010000219.1:0-2593 GCA_041650455.1 Thermoplasmatota archaeon
ATAATGCACGATCCATTGGGATTTCCGAAGTTTTTTGGAAAACGCAAACAGGTTCATCCACCCCAGTTTTTTCTCGTGGTCATCGAACACGGTCCATTCATCTAGCAAACGGATCCCGCTGCCCCAGGCCTGGAGATCTGTTCCTTCACGGATCCCAAAATGCATCGTCGCATCCGGGCCTAGATGATGATCCCGCTGAAACTTCCTCTTCCACCGCTCCTTCTGAAGCGCGTTTATCACAAACGTATTCTGCACCTCCCAGACCAGCTCGCAACCGGGAAACCGGTGTTGCAACTCAAGAACCAAGGACTTCACCTCAGCCTCAAAGAGGTACATCACCAAGCCTTCTGCGATGAACAGGACGTGCTCCGGGATGGGGACAAGTTGCTCCATCCACGAAAAGTCAAGCACAGAGGAGCCGATCATGCGATTCCGTGCTGTCTGCTGGAAAAACTGTTTCCGGATCGCAATCACCTCAGGGAAATCCAAATCGTACCAGGTGACCGTTCCATTGTCAATCCGGGAAAACCGCGAGCTCAGACCACACCCAAGCTCCACAATCACCCCCTGTGGAAACCGGGTGAGGAACTCCTGGCAGTATCGGTCGAATCGCCGTGTCCGCAGTGAAAGAAAGGCGATTAATTTTTTGTTCGACAACCGTCGTACTTTTCCTTTCGCAAGTTGTCGATGCAGCGGCGAATCCGAGTCTGCGAACGCCATGTCGAGCTTCTGGGTGATCTCCACAGCTTTTTTATCATCGATGAGCGGGTTCTTCGATTGGGTTTCAAACGAGCGTGAATACAGAGGAATTAGCAGTGTCTCTGAAATGTCAGTAATTGAGTTCATCTGTGTTTTCGCACTCTCCGCCACAGAGAACGAATTCTTCCCTGAGCTTTAAGCTTTTGCAATTCCCAACCTTCTTTCTTTTTAATCAAGGTGAAAGTATTTTCGGGAAAAGACATAATTTTTATTTTTTCCAAACATTTAAATTAATCAAGAACATATGAACATGTAACCTGTGAGGAACAGCGGAGGAATCACCTATGAGAAATGGGCGGTGGACAAAAGGATTGATTGTAAGTATCGTCATGCTGTTCGTTGGAACAAGTGTCATACCGAGTATCACGGGAACCTTCGGACAAGGAAGCATGGGATTATCTGAACAAGAGATGAAAATGCGAACAATGTATACGTCAGCCTCTTCACTTATGAGTGAACATCGTGTAACGACCGAGGGGCCATCGACACAACCGTATGTAACATCTGTAAAACACCTCATGCCTGGTGGGTACCTTCAGTTACCTAACGAGCGATCACCGCTCTTGTTTGATGACATCCTGTTATCCTCCCCGGCGAATAATGATGTTCTCAGAGCCGGAGATATCATTGAAATAAACGGTACAGCGAACGGAACAACGTTTCAGTTTTACTTTATAGAATGGGGACTTGGAGAGAATCCAAGTCAATGGTTCACGACAGGATTACTCTTAGAAAATGACGGGCTAGTAGAGATAGTCAATGGCGCCTTAGCGACCTGGGATACGAGCTTTGTTAAAGATATTGATTTCTTCACCCTACGACTTACGGTGAATTTCTCCTCCTACGAAAGTGACGCGTTTATCAGAACTATCTGCCTGGATCCAAGCCTGAAAGAAGGATGGCCGCAGAGAATTAATTTCGAGTATAATCCCCAGGGTGGATATTATTACTGGGCTGGGTATTTGGAACCGGTTGTCGATGATGTCAATAACGATGGGCAACAAGAGATAATTGTGTATACCGGTGGTGACCCACCAAAGCTTACTGTGTTCTGCAACAACGGCTCCCTGTTATGGTCGTCCCCGGTTGGAACCACCGATGCGTCCGGAGGAAACCTGCATATCCCCCTTGTCGGGGATATCAACAAGGATGGATTCGATGAAATCGTTGTGTATCGATTCGTCCTCATCGGAGAATATTCCCAGCTGTATGTGTTTGATCATACAGGTCTTGTCATGGATGGGTGGCCGATTACCATTCCAAAGGAGTATCATCCAACATTACTCATCGCAGATGTCAATAACGATGGATTCGACGAGATTGTTTTTAATGGGAATGACGCGGTCACTCGGTACCTTCTCATCATCGATCAGACAGGTACGATCATAGCACAATGGGTCTTGTCCGAGAAACATTGGGGCAGCTCCGTAGACTCAACCCCTGCACTAGGCAATTTTGATAACGACCCTGAGCTCGAAATCGTCTGCGCCAGCCCCAGTGAAAACGCCGGCTATAACTCCTCGTCAGGGGAATGGATCAATGAAGGGGTAATCCATATGTATAACATTGATGGCTCGGAAGTCCCGGGTTGGCCGAAATACACCGATGGAGTTATTTTTTCCTCCCCTGCAACGGGGGATATTGATAATGACGGGGATGACGATATCATTGTAGGTCTGCAGTTCGCTGGCAATGCCCCAGATTATCGCTATGGAGGGTTGTATGCGTTTGATAAAAATGGCGAGGTCTTACCAGGATGGCCCTTTGAAAAAGGATGGAATTTTGCCTCCTCTCCGTCTCTAGCTGATTTCGATGGGGACGGTGATTTAGAGAT
>JBAZLE010000220.1:0-2567 GCA_041650455.1 Thermoplasmatota archaeon
GTAAGTTGCCAGACTGACCCATCCCAAGATTCTTGGGACCATTCATCCGCACGCTGATGTGCAGCGTCTTCATCAAGACCTTCCTTGATGGCATCAGCATAGAGGTCTTTCCTGGTTTCAGTGAGTTCATCCGCGATAGCGTCTTCAAGAACTTCATAGGCCGTCTGAAGGGCAGCATCACCATTGCGGTCTGACGTGGCCATTCCGGCCACTGGAGTGTAGCCGGAACCATCATGGATGAGGGCCACAAACACGGGCTCTTGCCAATCAGATTCTTTCTTGATCTGAATCCAATTGTCTGAGGTATCAACCTCTTTCAGTACCACACCTTGAAGGTATCGAGCAAAATGTTCTACTTCGTTGGAAATTCCTCGCGGCATTTTTGACTCCCTGGGCTATAAGTTCAGTCCTATTTCTGTTTCGACCCTACTGTGTAGGGTACAATAACAGACAACAAAATAAATCATTATTGTGGGAGAGTAGAGAGTGGACCTTCATTTTTTTTTTAATAATTTGATTGATTGAGGTGCTGTATCATTCAAAATTTTCACAGAGGGTTTTATTATGATGACCACTCATTTGCTTCGTAAGATTGCTTCCGCAGTAGCGCTTAATCAAATATCAAAAAAAGCTGGTGGTGGGGCTGGTGTGAAATTCACGGTTGAGGGTGTTGCCGGTACGGTGACAGGCTCTTGGTGGAAATTTTCCAAAAGTAAAGATTATGACTCCAACGAAGGTTATCGTTTTTCAAGAATAACATTGCCGGTATCGGTTGATGATATAGGTACAATTGAATTGAAATCGTATGAGAATAGGTCATCATTTGATGGAAAACTAGGTTTGAAAAACGTCGAAATTTCATTTGACTTAGACCATAAAACTCTGAACAAAGTTATAACAGAATATGTTGAAAATACCTATATGGCACAGGGGGATGAAGACTTCAATGATGAAGTTAAAGATGTGTACCAAAATTTGATTTTGGAATGTGGCTTTTACAATATTGAACCAAAGATGTATTCACATGGTTGGGTTAGAGCGTCGGCCCCTGATTTCCTTACTTTCAAAGGATATGCTGAAGTTACTCTACTGGATGGTCGTAGTACTCCGTCAGATAGAATTGGGTATATTGATGGCGGAATGTCAGATGCTCTTTCTGACATGGACATTACCTTGTATTTCAATGATGTAGCTAAAGATGTTTATGACCTATTGGATGAACCTGACAACTACGAAGAAGATTCAGACGAAAATATTTAAGCCTTTCTGTACCCTCCATCTAGGAGGGTCACCAACATGCCCAAAACCAAAAAGTTCAAATTTCTCGAAATCGTGATGGAGTTGTCAAATTTTCATGACAATAAACCCGAGGCGTTCCTGTACTTAGGCGACATCCCCAATATGCCGGGACACTGCGCGGTAGTGGACCGAGAAGGTAAGGTACGGTGGGGTGTGCATCCTGAAGATTTCCGGGAAGCTACCGAGGAGGAGGTCTAAAATCCGTGTTTTCGGTCATAGTCCCTGGCTTCAGCAGCATCCTCAGCCATGCCTTCACGTTGGCTCTCTAGCTTCTCAAAAAACTCTTGTTCTAAGTCTCTCAATTGATCTTGTGTCAGGTCATTGGGGTCAAGAGCTTTGCCCGATGCCTTATCGGTGAGGCTAAGGACCTTGAACTCACCCTCGGGCGGATAACTGTCTTCGGGCGGCCCGTAGGTCTTGCCGGGATCATAGTAGCCGGTGGCCTCGACCGCTACTTCCCATTCAAGAACATTACCATCTTGGTCGAATTGGTCTTCGAGCGTCAAGGTAGTGTCAAACGTCAAGGTCCCTTGGGGGATTTTCTTGTAACGAAATCCAGCGGTACGGCTAACGATACGGTCGATGATGTTCATGTCTTAACCCTCGTCATTTTACTAGGTCAGTACCACAAATAAATGTGTGGTACAAATAGGTTATGGTCAACCCACCTCATTTTTCTTTTGTTTGTTGCTTGATTGTTGGGCTGTTTCGACAACTAAACATGAGGATAACAAGACAATGAACCACACCGCAATGCCCCGTCCGCGTAATCCCTTTAAGGCCAAGATTTCTGATTGGTCGGACCTTCAAGACCTTGAGAGATTTCTCAAGGAGTATCCTCAGTGCAAAAAAGACATTTCTTTTGATTCGGGGTGGGACAAGATTGAAAAAGAACTCATGCGATATTTCAATCTTCAGCGGTTCAGTGTTGCGGATGACCTGAAGCTCGGGAAAGAAGATGTTGCAGTAACGCTTGAGTTTACGTTGGATGGTGATGAGGTCATGGACCTCAAGAACGATATGGACCGTAATCGCCTTGAGTTTGGTGATTGGTACATCACGAATGTTGAGATTCGTGAAACTCTTCGACCCAGCGGGTGGGATAAGCTTGAGGATTCAACCGTACCGGGCGATACCTATGAAGTGCGGTTTGAGGTTGTTTTGAATGAAGAATATGGCTCCGCAGAATTGAAACCACAGGTCGCCGCTGCTTTGGTCAAGACCATCAAGAACTTTGAGGGTGCTGAGCAAAAATTAGAGGAGATGGC
>JBAZLE010000221.1:0-2536 GCA_041650455.1 Thermoplasmatota archaeon
CATTTGATTCGGGAGATTGTGTTTTTCCACAATATCGTTATCAAAGATTGTAATCTTTTCAACACCCATCTTGGATATTGCCAGTGCCGTGGGACTCCCGATCCCTCCGGCACCGATTATTGTTACATGGAACTTCTCAAAATCTGTTGGGGTTACGATGTCCATCTGTCTCCAGAAATCCATCTTAATCCACCTGTTTTACCAGTTCCGGATCTGGGGTGCTTGTTTGTTCTATGATCTTATCCGGGATCTTATCCGGGGGTGCTGTTTTCTGAGGCAACGACGGTTCTATAGTTCCCTGTTCCGGCACACTATCTCCCTCTTTGAGGGGAATCTTTTTCGGAGTGTTTTTCGCGGGTGCTTTTTTTGCATTCCGTGGGGGGACAAACAGGAAATTGTATACCCAGTCCAAAAACCCGGGTTCTTTTTTAACAGGCTGTGCCTGTTTGCGTGCATCTTTCGCATCCCCAACCTTGATGGATGACGGGACTTGGTAGTCTGCCGTATCAAAGGGGTCTGCCTCGTTTGGAGCTACTACAACTTCGCACTGTCGAGATCCGTAAGGAGCGCCGTAAGAAGGGTATGCCGGGGATCTTGGCGCAAAGAAGTCCGGGATGTATGAATGCCTGACTTTTTGGTCAATTTCTTTCCGGATACCCACATTAAAAGACATGTCATACTCCACGTTTAACGGGAGATCGTCCATGTACATCCTGAATGGGGCGAAAACGTCCAGCCGCACTTTGTGGTCTTTCCGCTTATTGCTCACCATAGAAATCATCCAGTCGGATGAAAACCTGTCTATAGTGCCGGTGTCTGTCGCACTCCAAAACGTGTCCATGTTGACGTGGGAATGCCACCAGAATTTAAGTGACGATGGATCTTTTCCTTTTTTGATACAGTCCACCATAAACTGTGAAACGTCCTGTTGGGAAAGTTCTACTGAACTGCCCGATACCACCTGTGAAAACAGGAATACGTCGTCAACGAGGATCTGGTTGTTCTCAATGCGTACACTTCCCAATGCAGAGATCTCGTAATTGCAGAGATCTGCATATGCACACAGCTTGGAATATACCTCGTGTGTGAGAGTAATTTCCGGGAAACTGTTTACTCTATTGTCAACTTTGTTATGCAAATTAAATGTAGGATTGTTATTGTTAAACATGGAATATCACTCCCATAGCGTTACCCTGCCGTAAGGGTTCTCCGAATTGTACGATTGCAGGAAGGTTATCATCAACTGCGCGAGCACCACGTATTGGTACTCAGCAAGCAGTTTGTGCACACCTTCTTTGATGTTTCCCAAACAGCAATGCCCATCGATCTTGATGTGTGGATGCGCCAATTGCCCTGCTATTGGCCGGGTAAGGTTGAACACCCGCACTCCCCCTTCGCTCCCATCGGTATGAATATCAATTTTGAATTCCCCGATGTTGTACGTCGTGCCTTTGTGCCGGATCTGGATCATGTCTGTATATACATGAATCACTTTATCGGTTATCCTCACATCTTTGACATGTTCCGACGCACATAACGCATCGTATTCACTGCCCGCCCACTGTTTTCTTGCTTCTGACGACGTTTTCAACGGTTCCAGTTTCGCCGCCAAAACTTCACGATCCCTCAAATCTGCGATGAGCTTGACGTTTTCATCGTTGATCTTTCTATCGTGCTCCGCCAACTTCCTTTCCATTTCATTTACCTGACTTTCGTATAACCTATTACATGATCTGACAAACAGATCCTTCGAGGATTCTTGCGTTATCCCGTTCATGTTATAATATACGTGTGTCAGTTTGTCTTCGATTCTGCCTTTGAGCACAAAATATGCTCCAATAATACGGCTGAACATTTCAGTAACACCTTCCCCACTTGCATGTGGTAAATCAAACAGAATATACAGATTGTTATTGTAATATTCTGCAACAACGTTTCCTTCGTTATCTATGATCGCAGTTCCGATACCTGATGGTTTTAATGCATCTCTCTGGCTTCCGACCAACCGAATGCCGAACACACTTTTCATTTTCGTCTGTTCTGTTTTTACCGGGGTTGACCAGAAATGAATGTGCAGGTTTGCCTCGTTCGTGTCGGGGATGGATGCCTGTGGTGCCCCGTGGGGGCTGTCGGAGATTACCCTTACCCCAAACGTACTGTATACGTGTTTAAGAACCGGAACCAGATAGTCCCATCCTTCAAAATTCCCGCCGGGTGGTCTTCTGAACTCCCCGTCAAACTCTCCTTCGAGACGGACAATGAGCATGTTTTCTATACCGGTTGGTTCCAATGTCATCCCTACATTCTGTTTGCCGATAATACGCAATACATGATCTAAAGAACCCGATGGAAATGCGATCCCGTTTACATTATACCTTTCGCGTACATCATGGCATGGAACTTCTTCCGCAACAAGCTGACTGATAACATTGTCAATGTTGTCTATTTCCATGATATACCAGTTCACATCATCTGTCATTTAAAAACACTTCCATATTTTTTCGCACCTCGTTTCCTATACGTTTGATATTCCGTC
>JBAZLE010000222.1:0-2516 GCA_041650455.1 Thermoplasmatota archaeon
TATTCACCCGTACGGGTACGACATGGACGGAACAACAAAAGCTACTTCCTCCGGACGGGGTAACCGATGCCCAATTTGGAATTTCTGTTGATCTTGATGGTGATACTGCGATTATCGGAGCAAACCGTGATGACGATAATGGGATCCGATCGGGTTCTGCGTATATATACACTCGTAGCGACACCACCTGGACACTGCAAGCAAAGCTCATTGCCTCTGATGGTGGTGAAGAAGAACGATTTGGCATCGATGTTGCTCTCGAAGGTGACACTGCCATGATTGGAGCAGAAACATCTGACAATGGAGATTTTTCAGGATCAGTGTATGTATTCACTCGCAACGGTTCTACTTGGACCGAGGGACAGAAACTCCTCGCATCAGACGGCGCTGCATTAGACTGGTTTGGTTTTTATATTGATCTGGATGGCGATACCGCTCTTTTCTCTGCATCTCAGGATGATGATAACGGTTCAAATTCTGGCTCTGCCTATATTTTCACCAGAACTGGTACCACCTGGACCGAACAACAAAAACTTAAGGCCTCAGATGGTGCGGCAGGGGATCGTTTTAGCGAATACGATGTTGCTCTTGATGGAGATACTGCTCTGATCGGATCATATTATAACGATGATAACGGTGCAAATTCTGGCTCTGCCTATATTTTCACCAGAACTGGTACTACCTGGACCGAACAACAAAAGCTTAACGCCGCAGATGGGGCAGCGCAAGACTGGTTTGGTATTAGCGTTGATCTCTCCGGCAATACTGCTTTTATCGGAGCGCCTGGTAAGAATGATTTAATGGGATCAGCGTACGTTTTTACAAAATCTAGTGCAGATCTAATCTTCAGCATCACGGGTGGTCTTGGAGTCAAAGCAGAGATAACAAACAATGGAACCTCAGATGCAAGTGACATTCCCTGGCAGATCCATGTGGAAGGCGGCATCCTCGGGATGATCAATAAAACCGTGAATGGGACCGTTGACATCCCCGCAGGTGACACAGTCACGGTAAAAACAGGAATATTGCTAGGGTTCGGTGCTATCTCCATCATTGCAAAAGTCGCAGACGAAGAACAGACCGCCACAGGAACACAACTCATCATCTTCTCAATCGTGAAATAGAGGTGTTCTTCCCTCTTCTCTTTCTTTTTTTGGTATTTGTTTATCACCTGGAGTAACAAATATATCAGTAGTTCGGCAAGTCAGTTTTTAGAAGATGTATAAAGCAATGTGTGACATTCCTATTTGGGATAAAGAGATTATATTGAGTATAAAAGAGTGCGTTCGGAGATGATGAAAAAGAAGACTGACTATCAAGATGAACCCGTGATATCCTACTTCAAAGAAAGGGAGGGTTGAATATAAGACTAGGGTGCATCTCCATGTATCCTTACCGAACGACTGTTTTTGAGATAGGTTTTTATAGCACACAACGTATATCGTTTTAAATAATTAACAAATTTGTTAAATTTATCAAGTGATTCAGATGTTGTGGGACGATATCCTCACCGAAAGCACCCAAACACACAGTGACCCAAAGAACCTCCTTCAAGAGCAACTCCAAAAAGCGGTCCTGGCCGCATTCAGCCATTTCAACGTTTTTAATCATATCGTTTTCCAAGGAGGAACCGCCCTTCGATTCTTCTATGGAAACCCCAGATTTTCGGAGGACCTTGACTTTGTGTGCCTCCCACACATCTCCACCTTTGATCTCACCGAGCATCTCCACAAGCTCCCTACGGTGCTTGAACCACAATTCCCCTTTCTGCAAACAATAACCACGCACATGCAAAAACGGCAAACCACGCTCCAACGAGGCATCCTTACCACAACCTCGGAAAACCCACAGCAGCACGTCCGTCTCCACATCGAACTTGCCATGGTGCCCTCGTATCAAAACACGCTACGGATCCTGCAGTTCCCTCCTCTGCATCCAGCGGTGCGGGTAGAGACACAAACAGAGATATTCGCAGATAAACTCCTCGCCCTGGGATGTCGAACCTATATCAAAGGAAGAGACCTCTGGGACATCTACTTCCTCCTCACAGAACAACAGATGACACCACCATGGGAGCTCGTCTGGCAAAAAACAACCGACTACCAAACAACAGCATCAGCGGTTCACCAGCACCTTCTTCAAGTGAAAACACAGCTGCAGACAGAAGGAGTCACCCTGTTATCAACTGAACTCCGACGGTTTCTCCCTCAGACACTCTTCTCCTCGTATAAGGACCTGTTCCAGGACATTATTCAAACGGTCGTGCGCATAATCCAAGATGCTGAACAAGAGGGATAATCAATGAAAGTCGATGAATGGCTCCTCTTCTTTAAACAGCATTCCACCAAGAAACTGTTTTCGGTCTCCGATCTTTCTCAACTCATCAATGAACCAAAGACGAGCCTGATGGTGCAGCTCACCCGTTTGACTCAAGCAAAAATAATCACCCGCGTCGCACACGGCTGGTATGCGAACCCGTTTTCCCCACCAACCGCAGAAGAAGTAAGCATGGTGCT
>JBAZLE010000223.1:0-2515 GCA_041650455.1 Thermoplasmatota archaeon
GGTTCCTCAAGAAGGGGAATCGCATCATTGAGGATTTGAAGGCGCAGGGGCTTCCTGTTGAAAAGGATGCAATGGCGTACGGTCGTGCGATCATCGATACTATTGTGAAGTACATGACCGCTGCTCCGGTTGTGGGAATGGTCCTTGAGGGAAACCAGGCAGTGACAGTGGTGACGAAGCTTGTGGGGACGACCGAGCCGTCAACTTCTGACGTGGGTACCATTCGCGGTGACTACACCGTTGACTCCTATGCACATTCTTCGTATGAAAACCGTGCGGTACGCAATCTCATTCACTGTTCAGAGTCTCCCGAAGAGGCTGAGCGAGAGATTAAGGTCTGGTTTGATGAATCTGAAATAATGAACTACGTCACCGCACAGGAGCGGATTATGTACGACGTCAATTTTGATGGCGTAAACGATTAACTACCCAACCTCAATTTCATATCCTGAAATGTAGTCGCTGTGCAGGGAATGGAAGGATATGAAATTGATGGTTGAAGGGGATATAAAACAAGAAAAAACATGGCTTCAGGGAAGTTGTTCACATGTTTAGAGAAGGCGCGGGCCCGTAGGGCCCGCGCCTTCTGGTATACTGTGAGTGGGACACGGCAACGCATGTTTCTGCTTAAATGCATATCAAGGGCTGCCTGTAGTCACAAGTACGGATGAGAGTTCGACGCGACGAAATTTCACAAGTGCTTGGAAAGGGTGCCCACCTGGATTTTTTCAGGAGACATGCAGCCGTGTTCCATCAGAGAAACGTACGATGAGTACGTTTTTTTGATGGGACACGAATGTAACTGCTGTGCTACCATGTATACACGATGGCTCTCATACCCACTTTCTTTTTTTCTTCGCTCATCACGCTCGCCATTGCTCACGGAATTGCGACTGCATTTTTTTTATACTGGAAATACATTTGGCTCGATGTCCCTATGCACCTCCTCGGGGGTATCACGGTTGTGCTCGGAATAGCATCACTTCCCTCCTTCCATATCACCCTCCTCAAAAGACACGAAACGCTCGTAACGAGTATTGTGGCGGTGCTTATTGTGGGGATTCTTTGGGAATTATTTGAGGTTGCAACAGGTGTTCCGTTTACGAGAGAGAGCTATGTGTTCGACACGAGCCTCGATCTTCTCATGGATGTATTCGGTGGAGCGGTGGGGTATGGTATCGTAAAGGGTATACACGAATCATAAATATGGCACACATTAATTTTTACGGGGGAGTGGGGAATGTCACCGGTGCAAACTTTTGCATTGATACGGGTGAGACAAAAATTCTCATGGATTGTGGACTCATTCAGGGTGATCGTTTTGCCATGGTAGCAAACAACGATCCCTTTGCATATGACCCAGCGACGATTGACACTCTCCTCGTCTCGCACGCTCATGCAGACCATATCGGACGAATCCCAAAACTCATGCATGATGGATTTAAGGGCGTTGTGTACTCAACACCACCGACGCGTGATCTCGCTGCGGTTATGCTCCGTGACGCGTACAAGGTTATGCTCTACGAGGAAGAACGGTACGGTGTGCCACGGTGCTTTGAAGAAAACGATATTGACACTGCGCTTTCACACTGGAAGACATACCCCTATCATCATCCCTTCGAGCTTCCCTCTGGAGTGACTGCTGAGTTTACCGATGCGGGGCATATTCTCGGTTCGGCAATGATTATGCTCACTCGAAATGGGAAGAAACTTGTGTACACTGGAGACATCGGCAATGTTCCTCAGCCACTCATGAATCCGCCCGAGATTGCGCGTGAGTATGACTACCTCATTATGGAGAGCGTGTACGGTGACCGCGCTCACGAAGAAGTGAAAGAGCGAACCAATCTCCTCAAAAGGTACATTGAGGACACCATCAAAAAACAGGGAACACTCATTATTCCAGCGTTTTCGCTCGAGCGCACACAGGGGATGCTTTTCGAGATCAATAACTTTTTTGAACAGGGGGAAATTTCGCCAATCCCTGTATTTCTTGATTCACCACTTGCGATCCGTGTGACTGAAATATACCGAAAGTACACAGACTACCTTAAGGAATCTGTGCAGATGCAAATACGTGGCGGTGATGATATTTTTGATTTTCCAAAACTGGCGTTCACCCGTACCACAAAAGATTCACAAGAAATCGAAGAGACGAAAGGAGCAAAAATTATCATTGCAGGTTCAGGTATGAGTCATGGTGGACGTATCCTTGAGCATGAGAAAAAGTACCTCGAAGATCCAAAGGCGACGCTGCTCCTTGTGGGGTACCAGGCAGTGGGGAGTCTCGGACGTGTGCTCGATGACGGTGCAAAGAAAGTGCGCGTGCTCGATACCGAGGTAAGGGTGCGCGCACAGGTTGCACGTATCCGTGGATACTCGGGACATGCCGATAGAGATCAGCTCGTCGAGTTTGTGTCAGAGGGAAGTGATAAGACGAAGCAAGTGTTTGTGGCTATGGGTGAGGAGCGAGCATCACTCTTCCTTGTGCAACGATTGCGTGATTATCTGGGAC